>JALOPY010000069.1 GCA_025453735.1 bacterium
AATTCAAAAAGCCACTCTACTTTGCGGTTACGGTGTCGCCGGAAAATATGATCAATATGGACGACTACCTGAGAATGGATGGATTGGCGTATAAATTGGTCACCTATCCCGGCGATCGCATTTCTCCGTCGCGCTTGCAGGAGAGCTTCTTCAATCGGTTTAGCTTCCGCAATCTGAATAATCCCGACGTTTATTATGATGATAATATCACAGGACTGATCATCAACTATCGGTCTGGATTTCTCCGTCTCGCGAATTTTTATCGACAGGAAAAAATGTATGACGAGATGCTTCGGTCATTAGATAAAATGAATGAAGCGCTTCCCGAAGAGGTGATACCGGTGACTGACAAAAGACTTTCGTTTGGGATTGGACAAATGTATCTGGAGGGCGGTCGTCCCCAGGAATTTGAGAAACGCATCGAATTCTGGTTTAATCAACCCGAGCTTTCTGCTGACGAAAAGCTTGAGTTCGCCCAAATCTTTTATCAGTATTTGAAAAATCATATTAGATCAGAGGCAATCGCGCTGGAGTTAATCCAGAAAAATCCGAATTATTTGCGAGGCTACTATTGGCTCTTCAATCTTTATTCGGAGATCAAAGCTTATGCAAAAGGGATCGACCTGGCGCAACGATTGCTCACAATAAATCCGAATGATAGCCAGGCAAAAGTTCGTCTTAACCAGTTTCAAACACTTTTAGAATCGAGCTCTGATTCGACAATATTGAAATAACACGTGTGCGGAGAGAGGATTGCTATTGCTCAAAAAAATTTTGGTGCCACTTTTAAAAATTATTTTCAGCGTCATTTTAATCGCATATTTATTTTTAAAACTTGGCACTCAGGAAATAATTTCACAATTCATTTCAGCAAATATATGGTGGATATTGCTGGCAGTCATAACCTTCACATTCAGCAATGTGCTGGGAGCGATCCAATGGTATTTCTTGATGAAAGTGACGGGAATCCATCTGCCCCTGTTTCGGGTAATCGCTTACTATTATTCAGGGCTATTTTTCAACAACTTTCTGATCGGCTATGTTGGCGGAGATGCGATTCGAATTTATGATATTTCCAAAGCGTCAGGCGATTCGGCGCATGCCATATCCACCGTTTTCTTCGATCGGCTTATCGGATTTGCCATGTTAACAACATTAGCCCTGTTTTCAATTCTTGCCTGGCGTAATATCATTCAGTCAAATACGATAATATTGGTCGTTTTATTTATTTTTCTATGCTGGGTATTATCTTTTATTGTTATCTTCAACGCCCGGATTGCTCGAAAAGCAGGCTGGATATTCCGAATCATTTTCCCCGCAAAAATTTATGCCAAGATCCGCAATGTTTACAGCAGTATTAACTCGTTCAAGGATGCGAAAAAAACGCTTGTATCAGTCATCCTGATATCTTTATTCGTTCAGGCGTTGCGGATTATCGTCCACTACTTTTGTGCGCTCTCGGTCGGTCTGAACCTGCACATCAAATATTTTGTCATTTTTATACCAATTATCGCGCTGCTCTCGAGCCTCCCCATTTCAATCGGCGGAATCGGAATTCGGGAAAGCAGCGCTGTTGCATTGTTTTCACAGCTAAAAACATTGCAACCAGGATCGGTTGTCGCTTTTGAATTTCTCGCGTACCTGGTCGGATTGATCGCTACTATCCCGGGGGGACTTTTTTTCATTCTGAGAAAAGAGAAAAATTCACCTAAGGGGCGTGAATTAAATAACCGTCCCATTTGTGAATGATCATTGCCCTTTGAAAGGCATGATTGCCTTATCAAATGAGTTACTTTATTAACTGTACTGGAATTTCAAAGCTTGTGTAAAAATTACTTTAAACAAAAAATCTTAGAAGGGGTAACAGAGTTAACGGATATTCTTCGAGCACAGGGATTCACGGAGAATTTTTTGGAGATATTATTAGCCGGTTATAAAACTCCGCGTAAGCTCTGTTTCCTCTCCTTCTCATTGTAGGGAAATTACTTCATTAATTGATGCTCCAAAACAATGGCGCATCTTCGATTTGCGTAGCTATGTTCTTAACAGTCCTAAAAATAAAACGGAGAATTTACCATGAAAAAATTATTAGTTTCAATTTTATTCATAGCTTCTTTGCTTGCCATTCTTGTGCTGGTGTTGAGTTGCTCGCGAAAAAGTTTTCCTTTGGGGGAAGATAACGCGATAAAAGTCGCAGCAGATTCCACGATCTGGAAGGAATTGGAACCAGCGCTGCGACAAATTTTTGAAAAAGAAGAAGAGACGCCGCAACCTGAAAAAGTATTTAAAATCGCCAGGGGCGATGTCGATAATATCAAGCGATTTAAAAATATAATTTTTCTGTCAACATTGGATGCTCAGGACCCAATATCCAGCTCAATCAATTCCAGCCTTACCGATGAATCACGCAGACGCGTCGAAGCCGGGAGCATTATTTTCGTCAAAAAAGAAGAATGGGCAAAAAATCAAATCATCATGTTTCTTGTTGCCAATGATCTCCCCTCTTTAGTCGCAAAGGTCAATGAGCTGCAGTCCGACATATTTTTTCAATTTGATGACCACTGGAACAAAGTCCATCACGGTATTCTTTACAAGAGCAGAGAGCAATTCAATGTTGAAGAACATTTGTTAAAAACGTATGGCTGGACAATCCGCGTACCGCTGGATTATAAGCTGGCGACTCAGTCTGCCAAGGATCGTTTTGTACAATTTCATCGTCCTGTGCCGTTGCGCTGGCTATCAGTTTTTTGGATCGAAGCGACTGATCCAACGATCATCACCAAAGAATGGTGCATCGCAAAGCGAAATGAAATCGGGAAACGGTTTTTTGAAAATGAGTTGGTCGAGGAGCATTTTAAACCGGTAATCACTGAAGAGATTGTTTTCCTGAATCGACCAACGCTAAAATTAAAAGGTCTCTGGAAGAATGATGAAAAAGTCGCGGGCGGACCATTTCGGACGTACTGCTTTTTCGATGAGCCGACTGCGCGCATTTATTTTATTGACATGCATATTTTTTCACCCAATTTGAAAAAAGGAAAGCTGCATTATTTGCGCCAGATGGAAATCATCGCAAACACGTTCAAAACGAATCTCGAAATCTCTCCGGAGCAAATCAGGGAAAAGTCGGCTAAGTAAATGAGAGCAGCATTTTTGAAGGTCGATGGAGAATTATAATATGCTTGCTATCGCGCGGAGAGCTGGGGAATTATCCTTCAGCAATTATATTGGGTGTGATGACTTGCTGCAAATGAAACAGCTTATCTTCAAAAAGAGTCACCTCGGATTCTTCTTCATTCTTTGACGGGTCGCTCAGTTCTGTTAAATATAAGAATCCGCCCATATAATGCTGTCCATTGCCATAAATTGGAGCAAATCGAATTTGAATGTACTGGTTATTAATTCGCGTTTTTAGCGAAAGCAAGTTAAAACGCATTTTTGATTTGGCAGATTTAAGCACATCGGCTAACCAGCTTGACCCGCTGCCCAGCGGCAAATCCAAAATCGATTTTCCGATCAACGTTGCTTTCGGAACTCCAAAAATAAATTCTGCTGCTTGATTGATGATGATGAGCGTATTTTCTGAAGTGCAAAATATAAGCCCATCGGATAAGCCGCTTAACATCAATTCCAGCAGGTTTTTGTCAAAGAAAGGTTGCGCCGCAATTTTAGGAATTTGACTGGTTTCTTTGTGAAAACTGATGATCACTTCTTCAACCTGGTTTGATTCGCCAAAAATAGGCAATGCCCGAATTGTTGTTTTAATATCTTCATAATCCTGGTGATGGAATTTTGTCGTCGAGCATTTGTATTCCAATCCCAATCGAAGCGTCTCCCGGACCGGGCAGGTCCATTCGCTTTCATTGCAAACAGTATCATTGTTATAAATCAAGCGATGGCACGGGCTTCCGATGACCTCTTCCCGTGTGAGGCGAAACGCACTTAAAAACGCATCGTTCACCTCGATGATCTCGAAGCTTGTATTGACAATTGCGACCGGATCTTTATTGAGATGGATCGAGGCAGTAAAATATTGCCAGGTTTTTTGCAGGTTTTCTTTAACCTGAATTTGCCGCGATAAATCCAACCCATCGAATGTCACCTCTCCTTTTTTTAACATTTCCATTAGCCTGTCAAAAAAATTCTCCTTCTTTTCGATAATATACTTAGGTTTTTTGGCGTTGAGCTCTATCGGCTTTTGATTTGCGCCAGGCGCGATCATAAGAATGAGCGGAATAGCTTCGCTCTTTTGCAAAATTTCTTCAACAGAAATCTCACTGTCTATTTCCGGGGTTGTCGAATCCAGGACTATTAAATCATAAGCAGCAAAGTTCAATCGATACCAGCTATCCCGAAGCGAAATAGCAAAATCAGTTTTCGTGTGCGGAAACTCCTCCTGAAAGCGATCCTGAAGCTCCTTCACTTCATGATAACGTAATCCAATAAGCAGTATATTCATGACAGGTCTTTTAAAATGAAATCCAGGGTTTTCTTAAAATTTGAATCTGGAATCCATCTCAAGCAGCAGCGCAATGAAGTATGTTGGCATCCAGTGACTAAATTCTACAACACGCATTTCGTCAAGTGTTTCGATCAATCCAGCATAAAATAATACTAATAATTTTTAATTGTGCGGACGTAATATACAAATCAAAATAAAAATTGTCAAGCATATTTCTAAAATTTAACGTAAAACCTCAGTCTCGGGTTTATAAACCTGGTTTCTGGCAGAAACCAGGTTTATTTTCCACCTGTAAGTGATCTTTTACAATTGAACTTCAAACAATGGTCAATCGATAATTAATGGTATAATACTTTGAGGAACAGCATCTCGATTCGTTTCAGAAATAATGAAAATTTTCGTATCATCCCTTGACTGAAGCAGCTCATTAAACCAGGTGGCTCTTCTTTGAAACGCGCCCAAAACGTATGTTGGTGAGTCCAGGCATTTCAGCAATGCGTGCTGAAATTTGACAGCTTTGCGTTCCATCGCCCCGATTTCATCCATGACAATCAGATCGGATTCCTGCAAGGCTCTTTCCAGCGTTTTGACGCCAAGCTCTTCAAAGATGGTCAAATCAAAATGATAGATATCAAATCGATCGGACGTATTTAAACCCGTGTGGGCAAAACATTGTTGATCGCCATCCAGTGATTGGAAAATAAAACCGGCCCGTTTATTGCCTTCGCAAATCGGAATCGTTTGAAAGCCATTGATTTTCCAATCCGGAAGAGCCTTTAGAATGCGATTAATGACAGTCGATTTGCCGATATGAATCGAACCGGTGACAAAAATATTTGATATTTTCATAGCCTGACAACAAAATAAAACCTCGGTCAATTTTTCGACCGAGGTTTCGCTCTAATCCTAATTCACGGAATTACCCTTGGCGAGGGTAACTTGTTCACTCCTCCCTGTTTTTGATTTTAGGAAGAAGGTGCTATTTGTTGGTTGGGGAATAGCATGGCAAAATATAATATAAATTCTTTAAAAAGTCAAGCCAGAATTTTTATTTCTGTAATTTTTTTTCTGGATTATCCGATGAATTCAGCCTGATTTTCCGGTTCAATTACTAATTTGAATAATTTGGCGCCCAGGTTTTTAACAAATTCATGACTCGCTCCGGATCATGCCCTTTCTTCGCAGTTTCTTCTTTGGCATATTCCAGACTGCCGGTTTCCTGAGTATGAATTTGATTCCCTTCCTTATCGAGAATGACCAGCACCGGAAAGCCGAGCGAAAAAGGATTGCTATATTTTTCATTCAAATCGAGATTTTTATCTCGTTTCCCGACATCGATCATCACAAGAATATAGCTCTCTTGCAGGATTTTATTGATGTCTTCGTTCTCGTTAAATAACTGATGCAACCGATGGCACCATACACACCAATTTCCGCCAAACATCAGCAGAATATTTTTTCCTGATTGTTTGGCAATAATAATCGCATTAGAAATGTCTGTCTTTGCATCCGCGTTTTCGTCATAGATTTTATCTTTCCTAGTGACTTTATTTTTGTCATTTTCCTTTTTTTCGCACGATACCATAAACACCAGACACAGTAGTAAAACTGAAACAAGATACGTAGTCCGAAAAGTACTAGATTTCATAACGGCATTTTCCTTTCATAATTAGCGTGCGCAGGTTTGCGCGCGTCCGCCATCAATGCTATACGTAGCTCCTGTTATCCAACTGGCATGGGGTGAAGCGAGAAACAGAATTAATTCGGCAATCTCTTCTGGTGTGCCGATTCGACCAACAGGGTGCGTTGACTTGCTATGCTCCACAAAAGCCTGGTATGTTTTTTCATCCATGCCACTATTGCGATGCAGGTTGGTCCAGGTCACGCCAGGATTTACAGCATTCACTCGCACTCCTTTAGCCGCCAATTCCAGCGCCGCACAGCGGGTCATCTGATCCAATCCGGCTTTGCTGACGCAATATGCCAGCACATTGGGAAACGCCCTCAATCCAGTCACACTGGACACATTGACGATATTTCCTTTTCTTTCGATTAAGGAAGGGAGCAGCAATTGGGTCAATAAAAAAATCGACCGCAGATTGATATTCATCAGATATTCCCAATTTTCAAGCGTTGTATTTTCAACTGTACCGCTGGCAATGATTCCAGCGCTGTTCACCAGAATATCAACCCCTCCAAAGCTATCAAGCGCGGAGGTCACGCATTTTTTTGTCTGCTCATCATCGGATAAATCAGCTGGAACGATTGTTACGGCGACGCCCATTTTCTTAATGGATTCTTCCACTTCTTGTAATACTTTTTTATTTCTGGACACCAACACAAGCCTGGTTTTTTCACGTGCAAAACTAAAAGCAGCAGCTTTTCCGATGCCGCTGCTTGCCCCGGTAATAAAGGCAACTTTGTCCTGAATATCAAAATCTTTCATCAAACAAATCCCTCATTTAATTTTTCTGAATAACCATTTTTTCACCAAGAAATTCTATTCCCAACTTTTCCAAATCACGCTCGAATTCTCGTTTCTGTGATTCTGTTAAATTTTGCAGCGGGGCACGAACCGAACATTCATCGAAGCCCCTCAGGTGAAGCAGATATTTCGTCGCAGCATGGATTGGAAATTTTTGAAAAAGCTGGCGATAGGCAGATAGCTTCTGTTGAAGTTGATCCTGTTTTTGAGGATCGTGGCGGGAAGAGTAAATTTCTGCCAGAAGCTCCGGCACTGTGTTTGTGGCAGCCGTAATCGACCCTCCTGCGCCAGCTCGTAACCCAGAATTAATCAACGCATCATTACCAACAAAAATATGGAGACTGCGAAACGATTCAATATAAGATTTGGTTTCATCCCAGGAACCTGACGAGTCCTTCAATCCAACAAAATGGCGAAACGAAAGCAATGCTTCAATCGTCTTTCTGCTAATTGTAACATGCGTATTCTGGGGCATATTATACAGAAAGATTGGGTGTTGAATTCGATTGAGAATTTCCCGGTAATACTCGATCAACGCTTCATCGGCAATATTTTTAAAATAATACGGGCAGGAGATCAATAATCCATCGGCGCCCATCTCCCTGGCGTAATCACAAAGACCAACCGTTTCGACGAACGAAGATGAGCCAGTCTGGACGATGACCTTTAAACCAGCTCTAAATTTCATCACCCAGGCAATAATATTCCTTCTCTCTTCAATGGAAAGCGAGGGAAATTCTCCATTTGTTCCCAAAACGACAATCCCGTTCACACCTCGTTCAGACAAAAATCGAAGATGTTGTTCGATAAAATCAAAATTAATTGCCTTATCCTTGATTGAAAATGGCGTCGGAATTGGAGCGAACACTCCCTCAAATTGTTCAAAAACCATAAGATCCTCCCGTTACAAAATCTCGATCAACCTGAATCATGGTTTTTCCTTTCAAGTTAAAGACAGGTAATTTAGCATTTTTCAAAAAAGATGCAACAAGAATTTTCAAATCGAATGAAAGAATGGCTCTGGTAAGTGTTTCATTCGGAAACAAATAAGTTACTAAAGATACAAATTTGTATTTTGAAAATATTAGTTGAATTACTATTTTTTGAACAATCTTGTAACTATCTATTTTCAATATTCTAATGTATTAATAATTTTGAGATGGCTTGATTTTATTGCAGGTTACGAAAGCAGCAACTCAAATAAATTGATGAGCTACCCTGTTTTTATTACCAATAATTAAATTTTAAAACTTAAACCAGGCACAGGATTTGCATGATGTATGAAAAATGCCAATCAATTATTGGCGTCACAATCTAAAATTCACAAAAATTGCAATTCAACTTTTCAATAATAAAATAGAAAGCTAACTTTTGAACAAACAGGGAGTCTTGAATATGAAGTATTTAAAAATTCTAATTATGGTGCTGGCAAGCATTATGATTTTTGGAATTCAGATGGGTTTAGCCCAATTTCAATGGTCAGATGAAATATTTATTACCCAAGGAAATACGCCTGATATGGTTATCGATCCGGCAACGGGTCGATTGCATATCATTGCCATGACCACGACTGGCGTAAAATATGTTGTGGTTGATCGCAATGGAAAAGTGCTGTCTCAAGAAATGGTGCCAGGCACTGAAAAAGATAGCGGCATGTATCGCTTTGGTGCGACGATTGCCATTGATAGCAAAAAAATGCCCCACATTGGCTTTCGTGAAAATGCATTCGATAACTATTACGATATTTTTTATACCTATAAATCCGAAGCAGGTTGG
>JALOPY010000070.1 GCA_025453735.1 bacterium
ATACTCGCCGATGGGCGGCGCTTCTGCCAGATCAAGATCATCCCTGAGATCAGATGCTTTCTCTCTTAATCCGAGATAGTTTTGCGTATCCATTAATTTGGTGTTTTGCATTGCCGCGGACAATTGCAGCATATATTCGGTATCCGAATTGATCGCCAGACGCTTGGATAATTTGTGAACGCCGCCTTGTGCCGCGATGGGAGGAAAGAAAATTGTCACCGGAGAGCTGGTTTTATTATAAACAAAATAGCCTTGCCAGGGTTGTAACGACGTAACATCGTATTGATAATCAGTTCCATCATAATAAACTGGCAATTCCAGAGTGTTGTCTGGAACATCTACCATATCAGTCAATATGGGAAAGGCGAATGGGTTTGCTATCTGGTTCCAGCCGGGCTGCAGGGTAATAGAAAATGGTTGGGATGAATTTGTCGATATCCCATTGTCCACATCGAACGAATCGTTATCGCGGGTGACCAACCAGAATGCCGCCCCAGGAGTGAAGCTTGCCGTTAAATCAGGATATTCAACATAAGCGCCATCTTCCCAGCGAAACAGGCGCCATTGTTCTGGATCGTAAACACCATAATCGTCGCCGAGTACATTTTGAATTTGTGGATGGGACAGTTCTAACGGGACCGAAATCATCTGATATGTCATTCGCGGCAAATCCAGCGCGGGTGTGTAATTGCTAATCGCCACCTGAATGGCAGCCGGATTGGTTTCCGGATCGATGTCGGGATAGGTTATTTCCTGCTGCCCATCGGACATATAAACATAATATTCAACGCCTCGCAGGGTAATAATATTTTGAGGGACGGCAACATCAAAATTAACACCCGGAGCAGTGATGTTCAGGTATTGCCAGCTCGATTCTCCGGTGCTGCGATAATAGAGTCGTTTGATTGTCGGCTCGAAACTCTGACTGGAAGAAACAATCGTGAGATTGAGACTTTCTCCTGCTTGCGGCGGGCTGACTGGCTCCACCTGAATAGATTGGATTGAATATTCGGTCAATCGCAAATCCGTTCTTCCCATCCATTCACTCCATCCCAATTTTAGCACTTCGCCAACGCCCCTGGCGTAATAAACGGCAAGATTCTGGACCGTATCACCTTCGCTGCTCACAACAATTTGTCGTAACTTTACGCAATTATAAAATATTCCAGCTGGCACCTCCACAGTCTCGCTATCGCTTTCCAGGGAAATCCAATGATGCCCACCCATTTCCTCGGCATCAAATTGCCAGGTAAATCCAGCTTCCAACATGCCATTATGCATCCATCGGATCGGCGGATCATAAATTGCTGTGGGTACCACCTTAAGCTCATCAGCCCTAAGGTCGTATTGAAATTGCATTACTGCTTTAATCTTGAAATATATGGAGGGATTGTCAATGAGATTCAATGGGATTTTCAACTCGATGATATTCCCACTGACACCGACATAAGATGGACCCTCCAAACCTGTCGGCGCATCATAGTTGCTATTGTTATAGCCGAGACTCCATTGCCCCGCATAGCTATCATAAGCAATCCCCAATTCCATATTCGGATAGGGACCATTATTATCGATGGAGATCTGATATTTCCCATCGTAAGGCGGTGGGCCATTCTGAAAGTTGATATTTACATCGTCCCATACGTCCATGCGAAGGTATAAATGATTAGCATCCCGGGCAATATATAATGCTTTGATGTCATCGCCATAGATAGAAGGCAAATCATCTCCCTGGGGATCAACTGCCAATGCAGCAATCCCACTCCAATCTGCCGGATTTCCATCGACTGTAATCGTCTGTGTTGCAATGAAAATCTCAGTGATCTCCGAAGCTTCGCTAAAGGCGCCGATGACAATTCCGGCGGTATCCTGACGCATCCAGAGATACCACGTTGCCTGCTCTTCACCACTCGCTTCGTTTATCAACTGCTGCTTCATGCGAAAATAAGATTGTGCCCGGATAATATCGGTAGCTTCGATATCAGTTCGCATGAATCCAGGCTCCCCTTCCAGACTGTCCGTATATTGAATCCAATAGTCGCCAATATGAAGCGGGTAAAACTCCCTCGCATCCTGTGCGCTTGCTATCGATGCGAATGCCAGGGCGAGTAAAAATTTGATGCACACTTGAATCCGAAATGATGGTCGGTTATAGCTCATATATTTTAATCCTTATTAAGATCTATCAAATCAAGAATTCTCCCTTGAATTTATTACTTTCTGGTTGGTAGTGGTGGCGGTTCAGGCAAATTTCCCAAGCCGATATTCGCGCCTGCCTCCCCTACTTCTTCCAAAGATTTCCGGGTGTCCTGACCCGGTATGAAATTTGCGCCAATACTTGATGAGAGATTTTGCAAACGATCACTCACCAAATCCTGTGTTGAAGTTGGAGGAGCGGATTTTGAACCTTTGTTGTCCGTCTGCATTGCATAATTACCTTTGCTGTCCTGCACCACAGCAACCGCTTCATTCATCTCCAATTTTTGATTCGCCATTTTAAAACCCGGATCCAACTGCACTGCTTGCTGATAATATTGTGCGGCTTCATTAAATTGCCCAGCATCTTCCTTATTCAATCCCATGCAATATGCCATAAACGCCTGCATATTTTGTGTGGGGACAAATTGAATTTTTTGGCGTTGCTGAGGCGTCAGCTCGATGCCCATATTATCGATTAAATTAAAAACCAGCTCTTTTTCCAGGCTAAACAGATTCTGGAGGGTCTCGTTTTTCGTGTCAAATTGTGGCGATTGATTATTGATCATATCCCAGTAAGCGACATCGATCGTGAGCTTTTTATTGCCTT
The DNA here is from genome assembly GCA_025453735.1 of bacterium. GTDB lineage: Bacteria > Zhuqueibacterota > Zhuqueibacteria > Thermofontimicrobiales > Thermofontimicrobiaceae > JALOPY01. The sequence continues at coordinate 2,807 of JALOPY010000070.1, forward strand.
CTGTATCATAATTTCCATGGATTATTTTCCCGGCGCTGAGCAGTTTGCCCATACGGGGAGCGGTGTTTTCATCGATCATTCCGCTCTGCCCCAGCGCCATTTCTTCCATCAAGGCTTGCAGGCGCACACGTTCCACCAGCTTCAATCCTGGAACCTGGCTGAGGTCAGTGATCATCATCTCACTGATGCCTTTGCCAAGCTGGGCATGATCCTGATTTTTCCCCTGGTATTCCAATGGAAAAATTGCCACTGCCTGGGGAGAAAGCTGGGTTGCTCCCAATTGTTCCTCCTGGGCAAGGAGCGATCGCATCTGGTCATGAATCATTTTTCGGGTCAGCAAATAATGCCGTCCCTGCATGAGCTTGCGATAGGACGAAAGCAGCGGCAGCTTTGAATATCGTTTATAAAGCTTTAACGCGAGATCATTTTTTTGTTGCGCTTCCAAAGTCATTCCCAGGTACGCCAGGCATTTGGGATCTTTGGGATTTTTTTTAAATGCTTTGATCAGGAAATTCAATGCCAGCTTAGTTTGCTGGCTGTCATAGTAAATTGCGCCCAGGTCTCGCAGAGCTTCGAAATTATTGGGATTTGCCTGCAGGGCGGATTTCAATTCTTGAATCTCTCTTGAATAACTTGACGCGCTCCTTTGTTGATTCATCGTCGCGCAATTTAGCCCGATGAAGGCTAAAGAAATGACTATAGCACTGCTATACTTAACCAGCATGTTCATAGTTGACTCTGTCACTTTTGATGAAATGATTTGGATTGATATAATGGAGTGGAAAAAGAATTAGGCGACCAGGATTAACCATAACGTATTTTTCAAAAAGTTATTTCTGCTTCCCCCGACATTTTATGTTCAACTCATCACGTTCTCATTTTAAGAACATATACTATAACTTCAACAGGGCGAATTTGCTGAAAATGTTTGTCTGTGCTGCTCTATTCGCTTTGCTTTAATTTTTCAGTAAAAAAGTAAATTGCTGTACTGATTCCATCGCTCCGAGCGATGGAATCAGTATGAAATTCTAAACCTTATAAGTACTAGTGAGGTTTTACATAGATATTACAATTGAGCGTTGCGAACATTTTAAAAATTCAGTATATTATAGCTCATGATGTTGTTTTATTAACATAGAAAAATTCCCTTACAATGAGAAACAGAGCCAGCGGCGTTGAAACGGAGTTTTGTAACCGCCAGATAGTCCCTCCCAAAAAATCTCCGTGATGCTCTGTTTCTTCCGTTGCTCCTTGTAAGTTTTTGCTATTATAATTTTAACACAAATTTTGAAATTCCGATACAGTAAATCAGACAAGGTAAATTCAAAAATGGAAAATAATATGACAAATTCAGTCGATCATCAATTTCATATTCCGGTATTAGGCATCGGCTTTTCTGTCGATACTCCGCTCAAGGTAGCGAAGTACGGCATCACATCCGTCTTATCGATTGTGGATGATACGCTGCTGGAAAAATTGCGCGGATATTATCTGAAAAAATACAACCAACCCTACATCCCAATTACGCAAAAAGAAAAAGATTCGAGAGCGCGTCGCATTACCGCGTATCTCAACATGGTGAACCGATTTGTGAAAGAACAATTCGAGTCGCTAAAAAATTCTGCTTTTGTTTCCGGCAGCGAAATAACAAAATATTTCGAGCTACTCCCTGATTTTTCAAGATTAAAAATCAAGTATCAAGAGATGCTGGCTTCCAAAGATAAAACTATCATCCAGAAATTGCAGCAATGGCTTCGTGACAATATCAAGCCGGGGTCGATCGATGTCAATATCATGACAAAAGTGGACAAGACAAATTACGCTTCAAACGGAACAGCGCTGCCCGCAGCATACAACGACGCCCATGCGGCATTGCGAGGCTATGCCTCAAGCGACCTGGAAAGCTCAATCATATTTTCTGCGGGAATGAATCCACGCTTGTACAGCTACCTGGAATCATTTTCAGATTTTTATCCCAATGATAACGGCAAATTTAAAAAGAAGGTCGTCATAAAAGTAAGTGATTTTCGCTCAGCATTTATCCAGGGAAAATTTCTGGCAAAAAAAGGGATCTGGGTTTCCGAATACCGGATTGAATCGGGATTAAATTGCGGCGGCCACGCCTTTGCAACGGATGGGCTCCTTTTGGGCCCGATTCTGGAAGAATTCAAAAATAAAAGGAATGACTTATTGCAATCGGTTCGAGAGCTTTTTTTTCGCGCGATGAAAAACAAAGGGATCAGCTTCAATGATGATACGCTGAATATCGATGTGACTGTGCAGGGCGGCGTTGGCACCGCAACCGAGCAGGAATTTCTAATCCGACGCTATGGCGTGAAATCAGTCGGATGGGGCAGCCCCTTTCTGCTGGTTCCCGAGGCGGTGAATGTGGATACCGAAACATTAGCAAAGCTGAGCGAGGCGGGCGAAGCAAATATTTATTTAAGCGATGTCTCACCGCTGGGAATCCCTTTTAGCAATTTGCGCGATAACAGCAAAGACATCGAAAAGATGGCAAGAGTCAATAACGGCAAGCCTGGCAGTCCCTGCACGAAACGATTCCTGGCATTCAATAACGAGCTTACGGATAAACCATCCTGCACCGCTTCAATTTCGTTTGTTACAAAAAAAATAAATGAATTAAAACTGAAGTTTCTTAAACCTGATGAATTAAAAAGAGAGTATGACCAGGCGGTTGCAAAAGTATGCCTTTGCGAAGGATTGACCGTTACCCCTTTGATCGTAAACCACCTTGAAAATCCGAAACAGAGCAAGGCAGTCTCCGTTTGTCCGGGTCCGAACCTGGCATATTTCTCAAAAATCTCCAGCTTGAAAGAGATGGTTGATCACATCTACGGGAGGATAAATTTGATCAAGGACTCGAATCGGCCCAATCTATTCATCAAAGAATTAAACCTGTATATCGATTTTCTGCAAAAAAAGCTGGCAGAGAGCCTCGAGCCGCTTTCTGCACAAACCGAGGAATTCTTTAAAACTTTCAAGTCAAACCTGCTTGAAGGCATCAGCTATTATAAAAAAATCATTCCGGAGATCGTGGAAGAAACTGAAAAGGTTCGGCAGAAAATAAGAGAAGACCTGGAACAAATTGAGCAAAAACTGATGTCATTTTCCTTTGCAACAACCTAAATGAGTATCTTGCAGAACAAAGCTCTGTTTTTTGAGAAGCAAGAAATCATCAATCACAAATTTTACGCGATTGGCGGGCTAGCCTTTCGGCGAGCACTTAACAAAAGAAGATCACATTAGCTATTGATTTTGGTCGTTGTGACTTTTTTTCGCGTCGCGGCTTTGTGTTGAGTTGTTGTTTTGCGGGGCTTCTTTGAGCAAACTTTTTTTTGTCAAGAACAAAAGGTGGCAACAACCAATTCAAAGTGATGGATTTATCAAGAACATCGCTCGCAAATCGAAGATGCGCCAGTTTTTTTAGAAGCATTGATTAATGAAGTAATCCCCCCTGCAATGAGAAGCTGAGGAAGCGGAATTTAAACTGAATTTTATAACCGCCAAATAATATCTCCAAAAAATTCTCTGTGAAGCTCTGGTAACTCTGTTACTCCTTGTAAGGTTTTTTTGCAGTATTTTTTACATAAAATTTCAAATTCAGATAAACTAAATTAATGAGGAGAAGCATCGATGAGCGATATCAAAAAAGGAATCGCCCTGGCATTATCCGGCGGCGGCTTTCGAGCGACGCTGTTTACACTGGGAAGCCTTTGGCGTTTAAACGAATTCGGATTATTACCACGAATTGACCGCATCACCAGTGTATCCGGAGGATCGATAACCTCGGCTTATCTTGCAATGAAGTGGAGGGAACTTGATTTCAACAAAAAGACAGGTGTTGCTGACAATTTCATTTCCATTATTGCTAAGCCGCTTCAAGAATTCTGTTCCAAGCCACTGGATATTTTCGCGGGCATTAGTGGACTCATCCTTCCTTTTAGCACTATTGGCGATAAAGTTGCTAAGCGATATTCAAAACGACTTTTTGGAACCAAAACATTGCAAGATATTCCAGCGCCGGGTCAGGGACCTGAATTTATTTTTTATGCGACAAGCCTGCAAACCGGCGCGAGTGTTCGTTTTACCCGGGCATCAATTTCTGATTATAAGTTGGGTGTTTTAAACGCTCCACAATTGCCATTGGCTAAAGTCGTCGGAGCGTCCAGCGCGTTTCCGCCATTCTTTTCTCCGGTGATCATCAAATGTGATCCGCAGCGCTGGACAAAGACTCGAGGCGCTTTTCTGTACGACAATCTTGAGTTGCGCAAAAAAATGGTTCTCGGCGATGGAGGAATCTATGATAATATGGGATTAGAAGCGGTCTGGAATGATAATTTTGAAACCGTATTCGTCTGTGATGCGGGAGCGCCTTTCAAGATTGCGAAAAAAGTACCTCGAAATTGGTTGCAACAATCCTTGCGAGTCAGCGCGATTATTACTGAGCAAACCCGTGCGTTAAGAAAGCGAGCATTGATTAAGAGCTATTTAGCGCTTGATGATAAGATGAATCATCTTGAATATGGAGGAACCTATTGGGGCATTGCCACAGAAATTGATAATTATGAGCTTGAAAACGCCATGGTACAAGATAATGACCAAACTGCTTCGTTGCAGCATCTTCGGACGAGACTGCATCCGTTCTCAAAGGAGAAACAGGGAAATGTGATCAACTGGGGCTATGCTTTATCGGATACCGCGCTGCGGAAATGGTATTTCAAAGCGAAAAAAAATCCTGGCACATGGCCAATTCCAGAATATGCGTTAGATCAGTATTAGCCAGCGATGACTCAATTATAAAATAAGAGCTGGATTAAACGATGATACCATTTTTGCTTAAAAAAGATTTTTCGTTTTTACGCGCCGGATTGAGATGTGGCGGATTCATCGATCTTGCCTTGATCATTTTAGCACTCGCGCTTCATTTTCAATTAGGCGTATGGTTTAATATTGGCGTTATTGCGCTTGCAGGCGCAGCGATACTCGATGACACGTCCAAAATCATCCATCGCTATCGTGATGACCGATATGTTGCAGCAGCTACCGCATTATTCGCTTCTGTTGCTTTGATGTTCTGGCATTCATTGCTCCTGTTTCAGCGGCTGGCGCGGCAACGATAGTTACATCGAAAAAAAGATTAGCCTGACTACTTGCATTTTTCACCTCGAAATTACAAAACCTATTCACCAAAAATTTTTTATTTTTTAAAAAAAATAGTTGAATTTATTGCCATTTTTTTGTTATATTACATTTGGATTATTCAAAAATTGGGCAAAAGTCCACAGCTCGGTGGGAATGACCAGTTCCTGGTACAATTACGTCTGGGGTTAAGAAAATCCTCACGTGCAAAAGAATTGCTTCTGACTGATATAAGGGATGGACCGATGAAATGTAGCTACCAAAAACTCGCAACGTTATTTGTAATGGCAATATCGCTGCTTTCCTGCGACCATATCGCTCATGCGAAAGGGATCGAATTTCGCCATCATGGAGGATTCGGCTATCTCAGGTCACCCGATGCGAAACTGAGTAGCAGAGTGTTCCATATTGGCGGTCGCATCATGCTCAGCGCCAGCGATAATCGAAAATACGGAATAGAAGCGACTTATTTTTCGCTTACAAAAGGAAATAATCATACGTCTATTGGGATTATCCTGGAAAACAAAATTGGCAAATGGTTTACAATGTCAATCGGAACAGTCGGCTATGTTCATTATGCCAATACTTCGGATAATCCGGTTGGTTTAACAACCAATTTAGGCTGGGAGTCACCGCGATTTAGAGAGATCAAGCCGTTCATCACACTTCGGAACGATTTTATTTTTCATGATCGCACGGCAACCACCCAATCGTTGAGTGTGGGATTTAGCTGGTGAAAATCGA
>JALOPY010000071.1 GCA_025453735.1 bacterium
AACCATTCCATTTTTTATCACTTTAAAAAAATGGGAAAGCAGCCGTGCTTCATAAATGCTTATCGGCCCATCTTTTTTGAAAAAGGGCCGGAAATGCTAATTCGATACTTGTCCGTGACAAGCATTATGAACTGGAAAGCCGGGCTGCATTTTTTCAATTTCGACCAGTTAGCTAAAAAAGAGTCGATATACCATGATTTCACCAACCTTGAATTAATAAAAAAAGGCTATAAAATTCCGCTTTTTACTGCTTCGGAAGCTGGCAAGATTTTAGCAAAGCAAAGTCAACAATATGACCTTTGTCTTTACGAGTATTTTAAAACAGACTGGGCTGGGCATGCCCAAAATCTATCGGAGGCAATCGCATTATTAGTCCACCTGGAACAATTTATCATAACGTTGTTACAGCATATTGAGTTATCACAGACTCTCGTCGTCATCACAAGTGATCATGGCAATATTGAAGACCTTTCCGTCCGTGCACATACCACGAATCCGGTGCCATTAATTCTCTGGGGCAAGGGAAAACATGAACTAATTAATGAAATCGAGTCGCTCGTGGATATTGCCCCATGCTTGATCAATATTTGAATAAAATCATTAAAAAATTCTCTGTGAGCCTTCATTAGCTCCGTTACCCATAGATTTTTTTTTGGATTTTTCCTGATGGCTTTGAAATTCCGAAAGACTAAATTACATAGAAGTGACGCATGCATTTTTCAAATTTACACATTAACAATTAATAATAATATTTATAAAATTTTACTTGACAGTTGTCAATAAATTTAATATACTAAAGGTAGCAACGAAATCAATAAATGGTCATTCACCACATTTAGCGGAAGATAATTCTTGAATGAGAGGAGGTACACATCACATGTTGGTTGCGGTTAGAGTTGATCGAGTCACCTTGGATACATCCACCAATCGCTTTGTTGTAATCCTCAAAGACGATGTAAGAAGTCGCTGGCTTCCGATTGTGGTGGGTTCAACTGAGGCACAGGCAATCGCGTTACAATTGGAAAAAATTAGTCCTCCCAGACCATTGACCCATGACCTGATAAAGAATTTATTAGACTCAATAAAAGTCCTGGTTACGCGAATCGTAGTGAACGACCTTCGCGAAAACACCTATTACGCGGCAATTAGCCTAAAAACAAATGGCAGCACCAAAGAAATCGACGCCAGGCCTAGCGATGCCATTGCACTTGCCTTACGTGTGCAGGCTCCGATTTATGTTGAAGAAAATGTAATGAAGCGAGCTTCCGTGGTCGAGCATGCAGTTGATGAAGATTATGAGCCTGAATTCAACGATCGCCCCTTTAGCGCGATTGACCAGCTTGAGGATTTAAATATAAAACTGCAAAAAGCAGTGCGCGAAGAGCGGTTCGAGGATGCTGCAAAAATTCGGGATGAAATTATCGGAATAAAAAACGAACGCCACCATTCTTGAAAATTCGGTTTATATAGATCTGAAAAAACATTAAAGGTGTAGCGATATAGACGCTACACCTTTTTTATTTAACAAATCACAAATCTATAATACTGCAGGTTAAATCTTTGTTTTCTTGGCAAAAAAATATTTCAAATACAAAGCCACAAAGAAACCATAAAGACACAAAGAAAGATTAAAATGATCACTATTTTTTTGTCTTCGTGTGCGTTGTGGCTTGGTGTTGAATGTTTTTTTTTTGCGGCCTCGCTACGCTATCCAGGTGTTATTTCCCAACAGAATAAATTCGGCACAAATTGATTCGTCGTTCGATTTCTGCTTCTATCATGCGATACGATGCGCTGTCAAGATCCTGATACGTTTGTTTGAACTCCAGCTCCTGGATTCCCTCGGGCAAATTTTCGATGTTCGGCATAAAATCCGACTCCGTTATACTACTCCCCATATGTTGTTGTATAAGCTTTGCCTGATTGGATGAAGCGATTGCAGTCTCAGCAAATTTCACGCCGGCGCGGTCTGCAGCCAGATCAGCAAAACTAAATCCGGATCCCCCGCGTGAATCATCCATCTCTTTGAAGATGCCCGCCAGGTTAGCAAGCCCAGTTCCCCCGGATACCGTGATCGCAGCAGAAACGAGAAAGTGCTTCGCCAGATCGGCTCTTCCAGCCAAACCCAATCGAACTCTGCCAAATTTCGGAGTTGCCGTTAATTTCTCATTGCTAACGAATTTTCCAACATTCCTGCCAACACTATATGCCGCAAGTGTAAGAATCAAAGCACGATTTTCGGCTTCAGGTTCGCCTTTCGTTATGGTGCGCTGTTCGGCAAAACGGAATAACGGCTGAAAGATCTCGGTCAAAGTGACATGTTTGCCGTTTAGATTCTGGGTGATTCCTGCCAATTGATTATTGTAAGCCATCAAGCGTTCTTTCTCATCAGTCGACAGCAGAAAATCTCGCCCCTGTGCTTGAAGGTTTTTTATAACGTCAGGTTGCCATTGATAAACAATCGCAACACTTCCTTCAAAAATTCTTATCGACTGGATGGCATGATATGCTTCTGCAAAATTGCGATACAGATCAAAATGCTTTAAAATATAATGACCCAATTTTGCCGCGGGATTGACAAGCCATCCAGGAATTTTCAGCCTTCCAATTTGCAACTGGCGGATCTTAATTTGATCAGCAGCAGGAAAAAGAATCGCCGATACATTTAAATATTTGCCGAAAGGATTTTCAGGCAATGAATAACTAAAGCGAAATTTTGCCAGGTCCTGTTGTAACTCAGCCTGAACATATAAATCATTCTCCCCTGGCGCTTGCGCGAGTGCATAGTCCAGGAACAGGTTTAGATCGCGCTCTGTAATTGTTACATTCTTAATATCACCACGCCGAAGCTTCCTTGGGTCATTTTCCTTCATGAATTGTTTGACGCGTGCCACATCATCAAAATCAAGTTTTTTCCCTGGATTGACCAATGGCGTCGATTGGATTCCGAAAATCAAAAAGATGAGAGGTATGCCGATTATGGCTACGATTAAAAATATGATTAGTATGGCGAGAAAAATTCGCATTATTTTATGCTCCAAAAATTTGTCATGTAGAACGTCCGGTTATCAGGTACATCGCTCCCGGTACACATTTTGGAATCTTAGTGACTTGCCTGTGCCGTATCAAAGCTGCTCCTTCTTCCCTTTGCGGCAGAAGGTGGAGAACAGAAATTCCTTATATCTAGCTAGCTGCCATTGGTTTTCAAATCTTATCGATAATTCGGAGTGTTGCCGCGGCATTCCTAATGATGCAGTGGAACGTGATAAAACTTTGAACCGGGAACCATGAAACGCGAAACCTGAGTCGCTATTTAATTTTTATTGTTACCAGCGTGATATCATCATGCTGCGGCGCACCTTGAGCAAATTGATTAATCTCCCCTATTATCCGCTCATTTGTTTCCTGAGCGCTGTTGCGATCAAGATTGGCTACAATTTCCATGAGTCTTTTTTCGCCAAATTCTTCCATGTCCTCATTCATCGCTTCGGAAATGCCATCCGTGTAAAATATGAATGTATCCCCGGGCTGAAATTGAATCTTTTGTTCTGCAATGTGATTATCGAACAGACTGTCATGAGCCAATCCTAAGCCAATTCCTTTCGGTATGAAGTTCTCAGTTCTAAGTTTTTTAGCGCTTCGCACCAGTAATGCGTTGTGTCCCGCACGCGCAAATCTAAGAGTTTTGGTTTTTAAATCGATAATCGCATAAATCATGGTGATAAAAATCCGCCGATCCATCGTGCCAAAAAGTTTTCGATTCAACTCGCTCATCAGATTTTTAGGTGAAGAATAAATCGATGTTAGCGATAGCATTATTCCCTTTACAACAGCCATATAAAACGCGGCCGAAGCTCCTTTGCCAGTGACATCTGCAATAACAATGCCAAAGGTTTTATCGCTCAATTTGAAATAATCAAAATAATCACCGCCAACTTCTGTTGTGGGAATGCAAGTCCCGCAAATATCTAATCCTTCGATTTCTGGATTCTGTTGCGGCAGAAGGCTCAATTGAACCGTTCGTGCCACCTCTAATTCTCGTTTCAGTCGCTCACTTTCAGTTAATTCTTCATATAACAGCGCATTTTCAATTGCAAGACTTCCCTGTCTGATCAAAACGTTTAAAAAATTTATTTCATTCTCCGAAAATGGAACAACGCTATTTTCCCGGATCAAAATTAAAATACCAATCACTTTTTCTTTTATTACAAATGGACAGACAAGAGAATTTTTGGTAATTCCTGGCAGCGACATTAGCTGAGCATAAAATTCAAAATATCTTTCAAAATCATAAGCTGGCAAAGGCTTTCTGCTTTTGAGGAACGCTTCGCAGATTTGCAAGTTCTTTGCCAGGTGAATTTCCTGGCTGGTATGTTCTGGATAAGAAAAATATAGATTATAATGCGACGCTTCCTCGTGCTTTTTCAGAAACAAAAAGGCTCGTGACGCAGCCATAGCAATGACAATTCGCTCGGCGATTAAATTGGATATTTTATCCAGCTCGATGGTAAATCCAAGCTCCCGGCTGAAATTTTCGATAATCTCTTTCTCTTGCAATTCTTTCGTCATAAAATTGAACGTCGCTGCCATTTCTCCAATTTCGTCGCGGGATTTAATATGAAGCTCCTGGTCAAAATCACCCTCGGAGATTTTTTTCATTGCCGATGTCAGCTTGCCCAGCGGATTGACGATCCTCGAGCTGATCACAAAGGAAATGATTATTGCCAATAAAATAAAGATAACATCCAGCAGCAGGTTGCGGTATAAATTTCGCTTCATCTCATCATTTAAATCGACAAGAGAAAACCCAATATTAACCGTTCCCAGGTTTTGCCCCCCAACGATGATATTGACGGATTTGGTCTCGAAATCTCTCTGGCTTTCCTGAGCAATTTGTCGCTGATCCAGCCGGCGTACCAACACGGCTTGCTCATTTTTCGTCAGGGATTGATTGTTAAATTCCAGATCAAGCCAATTCCGATTCAACGCATGAACTTTGAGCTGGTTGCTCACATCGAAAATGGCAATATAAACGATGTCAGGATTTACAATGATCTGATTTTCAATATAAGCCTGGTAAATGTCCCACTCCTCAGTCCCGACGGAACGTATGGTGGCAATATTATTTGCCAGGCGCTCGATTCTCAGGTTCACCTGTTCCTTGCGCAGGTTTAATTCCCGAATTGTAAAAATATATCCTACGGTGATCATCATAACCATAACCAGCAGGAGAAACACAAGTGTAATTTTTAATTTTAAGCTTATTCTAATATCTTTCAAATTTATTTTCATGTCTGTTCCAACAAAATCAACAAAACATTTGATTATTTGAAATTATCTTAGTACATTTTACCAGATTGAATATAAAATGTTCAAGCGAAAATTGCAAGAGATTTATTGTGCAACACGTAAAACCTCAGAGGTTTTTAGAAACCTCTGAGGTTTAGGCAATCTTTCCATGTATAAAATGCCAAATAAAGAGGGAGAAAAATGACAAAAGAGAATGACTGCAATCGTCGCGATTTTTTAAAAGCTGGCGCCATTGTCAGTATCGGCGCTGCTTTGACTGCAAGCAATCTTTCTGGCTGTGCGACATTCCATCGAAAATTAGCAACCGCTCCAGCGAATCCGCTGATGCTCTCGCCAATTGATACCGTGCGAATCGGTTTTGTTGGTGTTGGTCATCAGGGTTCGAGCCATGTGGAAAATTTTTTGAAAATCGAGGGGGTAGAAATTAAAGCGATCTGCGATATCGTGCCCGCGAAAGTTGAGCAAATGCAGAAACGAGTTGCCGAGGCTGGTAAACCTGAACCTGCCGGCTATTCGCGAGGCGAACGAGATTTTGAGCGAATGTGCCAGGAAGCGGATCTGGATCTGGTTTTTACCTCGACACCCTGGGAATGGCATGTTCCCGTCTGTGTCTCCGCTATGAAAAACGGCAAACATTCTGCCACCGAAGTCCCTGCAGCTCTGACGATTGACGAGTGCTGGGAGTTGGTCGAGACAGCGGAAAAATATCAACGGCACTGCGTGATGATGGAGAACTGCTGCTACGACCGAACCGAGCTGATGATTTTCAACATGATTCGTCAGGGGCTTTTTGGCGAGTTACTTCATGCCGAGTGCGGTTATCTGCATGATTTGCGCGAGTTGAAGCTGAGTGATTTTTACGAGGGGATTTGGAGAATTAAACATTCCATCAAACGCAATGCCGATCTGTATCCCACTCATGGGTTGGGTCCTGTGGCGCAATGGATGGACATCAACCGCAGCAATCAATTCGATTATCTGGTTTCGATAAGCTGCAATTCACGGGGATTGAATCTGTACGCTGAAACCAAATTTGGCGCAGACAGCCCCGAAGCGAAACAACATTACGCGCTCGGCGATGTGGTAAATACGCTAATTCGTACCCAGAAAGGTCAGACGATTCTGGTCACACACGATACCAATTTGCCCCGACCGTACAGCCGCCGCATTCTGCTGCAAGGAACCAATGGTCTGGTGCAAAAATATCCCGAACAAAAAATCCATCTTGAAGGTCGCAGTCCCGCTCATCGCTGGGAGAATTTGCAGGACTATGTTGCCGAATATGAACATCCATTGTGGAAACAGATGGAAGAAATGTCCCGAGGCGCAGGCCATGGCGGCATGGATTTTATCGAAGATTATCGCCTGGTGCAATGCCTGCGTGAAGGTAAGCCGACGGACATGAATGTCTATGATGCAGCGGTGCTGAGTGCTGTCACCGAATTGAGCGAACGGTCCATTGCAAAGAAAAGTCGTCCCATGGATTTTCCAGATTTCACTCGTGGGAGGTGGAAAACGTGGCAGCCGCTGGAAATTATTGGAGCGTAAAATGAAATGGAGTCCATCCGCCTGGGCGGATGGACTCCATTTCTCATGACCTATCTTAAAGGAACAGCATAATGACGAAAATCGACATCATTCAGAATATAATAAACAAAACACAGGCACGAACTTACTTAGAGATCGGTGTTCACAAAGGGCATACCTTTTTGAGGATTCGGGCGAAGCAGAAAATAGCCGTTGATCCCTATTATCTCATATCGGCAAGAAAAAAATTTAGCTGGGCGTTTAAAAATCCATGCAATTTCTTAGCGAAGTATTATCGATTACCCAGCGACGAATTCTTTGCCCGAAAAAAATTCCATAAGGGTTTCGATATCGTGTTTGTCGATGGCTTGCACACTTTTCAACAATCATTAAAAGACGTCTATCATTCGTTGTCCTGCCTCAATCACAATGGCGTGATTGTCATGGATGATTGCAATCCACCGAATGAAGCTGCCGCGCAACCTGCTCATTCGCTGGATCAAGCGGCATCGCTGAATTTACCTGGCTGGACAGGCGAATGGTGCGGCGATGTGTGGAAGACCATCTGTCATTTGCGAAGTGTTGAAAAAAATCTAAATGTATTTGTGTTAGACTGCGATCATGGAATAGGAATAATTACCAGAGGCAAGCCAGACGCGCTGCTGAATTTTACTGAGGAAGAGGTGAATCAGCTCACTTACCAGGACTTAGCGAATCGAAGAAACGAGCTTTTAAATCTGAAAGATGCGAATTATTTTCATCGTTTTTGACAGAACTGGAGTCCATCCGCCTGGGCGGATGGACTCCAGTTCTCTCGGTTTTGTTGAAGAGGAAAAATGAATCATTCAACCCAAAAATTTATCTTCATTCTGCTCTGCCTCTCGAATTTAATGGTATGTGAAAAATCAAAACATCGAAGCCAGCCAATAATGACTGACCAGGATTTTTTGAACAATTCGATCGCTTTGCCTCGCAGCTATTCCATTCCATTCATCGATCTTGCCGATCAAATGCACTGCCAGGTTATTGTCGATAAAGAACCAGGTCAATATCTCGGCCATCCCACGACTGTTTTGTTGGAAGACGGCAAAACTATAATTGCTGTCTATCCCAAAGGACATGGCAAAGGCGCCATTGTAATGAAAAAAAGTACCGATGGAGGACTGACCTGGAGCGAGCGGCTGTCTGTTCCTGAAAATTGGGCGACGTCATTGGAAGTGCCGACCATTCATCGGGTCATTGATCCGCAGGGAAAAAAGCGACTGATTTTATTTTCCGGACTTTATCCGGCCCGAATGGCTGTTTCTGAAGATGATGGTGAGACCTGGACGCCGCTTCAGCCAATCGGCGATTGGGGCGGCATCGTTGTCATGGGAAGCGTAGTCGAATTGAAAACGGGCAAAGGCAATTACCTCGCCATGTTTCATGACGATGGTCGATTTTTTCAAAAAGATGGGACAGTAACTGATACCTTCACACTTTATCAGACGTTTTCTGAGGATGGCGGCTTGCACTGGTCGTTTCCTGAAGCGATTTTAAAAACAACGGAAGTTCATCTCTGCGAGCCTGGTGTGATCCGTTCGCCTGATGGTAAACAATTGGCAGCATTGCTGCGAGAGAACCGCCGTGTCCGAAATTCGTTCGTGATTTTTTCCAATGACGAAGGCAAAAACTGGACGCCGCCTCGTGAGCTACCCGCTTCCCTCACAGGCGATCGTCATACGGGGAAATTTGGACCTGACGGTCGATTGCTCATTTCGTTTCGGGATACAGCCAGTGAATCTCCCACCCAGGGCGATTGGGTCGCCTGGGTAGGAACCTATCAGGACATTGTCGAGGGCAAGGAAGGTCAATATCGAATCCGATT
>JALOPY010000675.1 GCA_025453735.1 bacterium
CTCCGATCTATGGTTTCGCTGGTTCAGGTGAAACAGAAGCCCAGGTGATTAAAACATCTGCCAATTTGAAAACGAAAACTATGGAATCGAAAAATGGAGTCATTGGCTGGCTCGATATTGAGATAAAAAATTTCGGCGTCATTCCAACCGCAACGGCTCAAGCGATAAAAGTCAAAGCAGTTCGACCGGATAAATTAATTATCGATTCGAGCAAAAATGTCACAATCCTGGGCCGAACAAATCCGCCCAATAGCCAGGGCAAGGTAACGAATTTCAAAGCGGAGGATTCCAATGAGATCGAGCTCGGCTCTATCGATGGCAGATCGAGCAAAAGTTTTCGCTTGTTGGTGAAAGTCAATTTTGCCAATGAAAGTCATGTTACTGTGAACGTCGATACCCAGCGCGGCGGCAAACTATGGAAGAAAGTACCGATTCAGTTTGGGAATTAGCGACGGACGCGGATGAAGCGGATTGCACAGATTGATGCAGATTTTTTTTGACATGGTGAAATTTGCTTAATTCGTTAAAGCAGCGGTCCGGGACTTTCAATTTGAACGTGATTATGGATGGTCTGACGGTTCGGGAGCAAGAATTATCTGATAAAATTTTCTCCGTAATACCTCACTTACAGGTGGAAAATAAACCTGGTTTCTGCCAGAAACCAGGTTTATACACCCGAGACCGAGGTTTTACTTTTCCCCGTAACACCTCGCTTATTGGTGGGTGAAAAAGCCTAAACCTCAGAGGTTTCCAAAAACCTCTGAGGTTATACACCGATAGGTGAGGTTTTACTTTTCCCCGGAAAAAAATCTTGATATTCAAAAATTTTATGTCTATATTCCCCCTCGATTTTCTGAAAGCAAACATCGTCCTTCGTCTCATTGAGGTCATTTCTGATGCCGGATAAGCGACATCCATTATGGGAAATTTTTCAGCAGGGAGCGGTTTATGCCGTGGGCAATGTGGCTGTCAAGGCTGTCGGATTGTAGCTCATCCCGCTCTGCTTGAATCCCAAATATTTAACTGTCGAGGAATTCAACCTCTGGGGGATTCTCGTCCCGGCTTCTCAAATTTTGATTATTCTTGTGGGACTGGGACTGAACCAGGGGATGCTGCGCTTTTACGCTGATCCCACGTGTGCGGAAAATAGAAAGCCGCTGGTCGGATCAGTTTTTTACATAAGCCTATTGCTCTCGGCAGGAATCGTCGTCCTCGGAATGGTTGCGACATACGTGGTTTTTCCTGACAAAAATCTATCACCAATGATTATGGTTCTGTTGCTGTATGTGGCGATGGAAACCATCATTCATATTCCTCTCGATCTGCTGCGCGCCCAGGAACGACCCAAACATTACACGATCATCACAGTTTTCAAATTCGTCCTCACGTTGAGCTTGACAATTTATTTGTTGATGGTTCATCGATTGGGTATCTGGTCGTTGCTGTGGGGGCAACTGGCTGGATCTGGAATTATTTTGATAATACTCATTTTTTTAGAGCGCGAGTTATTGTTCAGCCGACCGTCCTGGCAGTGGCTCATCAAAGCGCTGAAATATGGCGCGCCGCTCATCCTGGCGAGCATCAGCAGCATGATTCTCAATGTCGGGAATCGGTTTCTGATCGAAACGTTCATGGGAAAAACAGCCGAGGGACCAGTGGCGATTTACACGCTGGCAGGACAGATCGCCGGAATCCTGAATATGTTTCTGGTGCAATCGTTTGGGTTGGTCTATCTGGTCATTGCCTTGCGGGTATCGAGTGATCCCAATAGCAGCAAAAGCTTCTATCGCAGCACCTTTAGAATTTTTGGTTTGATTCTTTTATTGGGAGGATTAGCCTTAAGCATTCTCTCACCCGAAATGGTTGAAGTATTGCATCGCTATTTTCACTCTGATCCGATTTATCAAGCATCGTCATCATTGGTGCCGTTAATCACTTTCGGATTTGTTTTGTTCGGAATGTCCCATGTGGTGGCAATCGGATTGCATCTTGCCAATCGCACCGGATTAGTCTCGAATGCCATTTTCTGGAGCATGGTTTTTAATATGCTGCTCAATGTATTATTAATTCCCCGGATGGGCTTGCTTGGCGCTGCGATCGCCAGCTTGTTGGGGTATGGATTATTATTCTTCATCACGGCGATTGCTGCAGAACGAGTTTATCCGGTCGGTTATCCTATTGCTTTTTTTGTCAAGTGGGCGTTGATCATTGGCAGCCTCACGGTCATCATTTTCACGATGCTCCACGGCGCATTATGGCTGCGCATCGTGATCAAGCTTGGCATGGTCATCGGGCTCACACTCATCATTTTAGTAATCTATCGGAATGAAATTCGATTACTCATTAATCGCACGAAAATGCAAATTCCAGCAGAGAAAGCACAAACCGCATTTTAAAAAATGGACAACGCAAACACCAAATATAAGCTTCGCCTGTTAATGCTGACTTTTGGCGATTGGGATCATGCCAGCTCGCGGGAACGCGCCGTGAAGTATCAGCCGCTATTGGAAGCAAATGGCAGATGCAAAATTTA
>JALOPY010000676.1 GCA_025453735.1 bacterium
TGATCGTGTTGCCCTGCTCATCTTTGATGAATTTGCCTTCCTCATCTTTTTTGCTTCGCCCCGCCTCGCGAATCGTCAGCGCGATGTCATGGGCTAATTTTTTATCCGTCGTATTTAAATTGACATTATAGGCGATTAAAAATTCTCGCGCGCCAATCACCGTAGCGCCAGATTTTGCATTGAATTTCGCAGTTCCAAAGTCAGGCTTCCAGTCCGGGTCTTTTAATTTTGCAGGTAAGCCTTCATATTCTCCGCTTCTGATATCGGCTAAACTGGTTCGTTCCGGACGAGTGGCAGCTTCTTCATAAAGATAAACCGGAATTGCTAATTCTTGCGCAACTCTTTTGCCGAACACATTCTTCCATCGTCACGCCGGAAACTGGCACGAAGGGACAAACATCAGTCGCGCCCATTCTCGCGTGCGCCCCTTTATGCAGCCGCATATCGATCAGTTCCGCCGCTTTTTTAATCGCCCGAAAAGCAGCTTCTGTCACGCCTTCCGGGGAGCCGATAAAAGTGACAACCGTTCGATTGGTGTCCGCGCCAGGATCGACATCGAGCAACTTAACATTTTCTGTGTCACTAATTTCTTTGGCAATGGCATCGATGATTGCTTTATTTCGTCCTTCACTAAAATTGGGTACGCATTCGATTAGTTTTAACATTAACCCTTTCCTCTAAAATCTTTTTTGAAATTTTTATTAAAAGCACGATACCTGATCAGCCCAATTGTCAGGGTAAGCATCGAACAAACACAAAAGATCACTCCCAGAATTTCGATCACGATCTCATGGAAAAACTTAAGAAATCCTATTCCGGTAATTAAAAAAGCCAATGCAGTCCTGACATAAGCCAGCAAGGTTCGCTCATTCGCAAGAACTGTCCGATCCAGCGCTAAACGATCTCTCAAGATCAGATCGCTCTCGGAGAATTCCTGATAAGATCGTTGGGACATTTTTCACACTCTCCTGTATGATTGTATCGAAATTTCAAAGTTTATGAAAAAAATACTTGAAAAAAGCCTTACAAGGAGAAACGGAAGCGACGGAGTTTCACGGAGATTTTTTTAAGAGAATCTTTGACGGTTATAAAACTCAGTTCCTCTGTTTCTCATTGCAGGGAATTACTTCATAAATCAATGCCAATGTTGATGTAGTGCTATTTTTTTCGCTTCGACCACAATATGCAGCAGTCAAGGACTGATGCTACCAAATATGTTGTGGTGCTTTGCTAAGGATTGAGATTGAATCAACCGAGTCATTAACGGATTAAATAAATTTCATGTTGGCGCGGGGACAGGAATTCGCACCCATCCTTCGTGACAACGACTTCTTCTTCGATTGTTGCAATGCCATGACCTGCACAAAATACCCGCGGCTCCAACGTATAAACCTGTCCGGCTTCTACTTTAAAATACGGCATTTTGCCATAGCGATCCCAGCGGGGGCAGAGCGTTCCGGCGCCATCATGCGCTGCCCTTCCCACCTGGTGTCCCAGTCCGTGTTTGAATTCTTCAAATCCCTGGGAGATAATATGCTGCCTGGCAACATCGTCAACCTGCCATCCCTCGACGCCCGGCTTTAAAAATTCTGCTGCTTTCGTGATCGCATCCCGGACTGCGTTAAATGCTTTTTGTACTGCTGCGGGCGGTTCGGTCTCCCCTTCTTGTAAAAAATACCAGGTTCGCTGCAAATCAGAAACATAGTCATCGACCTTAACACCGAAATCGATGTTCATGATATGGCCTCGTTCTGTTTGCCGATCCGTCGGTCCATAATGCGTGCCAGCGGTATCAGGTCCGGTAAATACCGAGGGGCAGGTCGCTGGATCCCAGGACAAATCTACGCCAGTTTCTTTTACCTTTTGCACCATAAACGCCGCGATCTGTTTTTCTGTCAATCCTGGCTGCAAAAATTTTGTCACCTGGTGAAAAATATTTACAGTGAGTTGAATTGCTTTTTTCAGACGAGCGATTTCAGCGGGAGATTTTCTGCCCCGAAGCGCAGCAATGATTTCACCTGCTGAAATTAACAGGTTGGGGTACGGGGTATTTTTTAAAATATCTACCAGTAACTGGTACATTCCATGCGTCAATCCATCAGCCATATAATCGTCTTTTGAGAAATTTATGGCAATAGTTTTCGGATTCAATCGGTTCAGTGTGCGAATAAGATCATCCCGAATCGAAGCTGTGTAGCAGATCATTTCCTGGTAAGCATGGGTATCTTTGATACTCTGAAAATCGAGATTGCCGACAATAGCAATCGTTGCGCCGGTTTTTGAAATTATGAATGCTGAAGGCGGGGTGCAATGCGCGCCCAGGATCATGGGAAGACAGGGATCAGTGAGCGCATGACTTTCACGAACAAACGTCAGCCACAGGTCGATATTTTTCTCGTTTAAAATTTTAATTGCCTGATCGATTTTTTCCTTGACCATATCTCATCCATCCATAAATTGAAAGCGTATTTTAGTGTATCGGAATTTCAAATTTATGCGAAAAAATATTTGAAAAAATCCTTACAAGGAGAAACGGAGGTGATGGAGTTTCGCGGAAATTTTTTTAAGAGATTATTTGGCAGTTCTAAAACTCTATTTCAACTCTGCTTTCTCTGTTTCTCCTTGTGGGACATTACTGAACAAAGTTAGATAATCGCTTACACAATGATAGCTAAAAAGAAACCGAGATGTTATCTCGGTTTCTCATAAATTTCAGATCTTTAATTGCATGAAAACAGCGATTATAATTTTGTTTCTTCAACCGCC
>JALOPY010000677.1 GCA_025453735.1 bacterium
TGGCAAAATCGTGGAGCGATTTCGTGATTCTAAAATCGTCTATTTATCTTCTGGCAATGTCTATAAATTTTCCGATGTGAAAGGATCTGGCGCGACCGAGTACGATGCGCTCGAACCCATCGGAGAATATGCGATGTCACGTTTAGGAGGCGAGCGCCTTGTCCAGTTTGTCGCTCAAAAAAATCAAATCGCTACCTGCATCGTCCGGTTATTTTATGCCACGGAATTGCGCTACGGCATCATTCATGATCTTGCCCAAAAAATTAAAAACAGAATTCCGATCGACTTGAGCATGGGCTATTTCAATCAAATCTGGCAGGGCGATGCCAATGCCTTCATCGTCCGATGCCTTGCTCTGTGCGCTGTTCCCGCGAAAATTATCAATTTAACCGGTCCGGAAATAGTATCGGTTCGCCAGGTTGCCCAACGATTGGGCGAGTTGATGAGAGTCGAGCCCCAATTGCAGGGACAAGAAAGTTCGACTGCTTTGTTGGGAAATTCGTCTGAAATTTTTCAGCATTTCGGAAAACCGTTGATTTCAATTGATCAGATCATCGAGTGGGTTGCCTGGTGGGTGATGCACGAAGGAGCAAGTCTGGGCAAGCCAACCAAATTTGAAAAACGCGATGGAAAATTCTGATGTTGGGCAAAATGTCATTTTGCCCACAAATTTTAAGGGTAAAATTCGATGGAAAAAATTAATATAGCGATTATCGGTTTACGCCATTTGCATCCCCGTTCCTATATGTCGCATTTTAAAATGATCGAAGCTGTGGAAGTGGTTGCCGTTGCCGAAACGAATGCATCAATCAGGAATCAGTTTGTCAATGATTTTAAGGTGCATGGCTACTCGAATTGGATCGAGCTTTTTGAAAAGGAAGTGATCGATCTCGCTGCAATTTTTCTTCCTCATATTCAATGCCCCGAAGCCGCGTTGGATGCGATCAATCGAGGAATTCATGTGATGATTGAAAAGCCAATGACGGTCGATTCCGCCAGCGCGCAGAAAATTGTTGATCATGCAAAGAAAAAAAATGTGATGGTCACGACGCCCTATGTCTGGCGCTATCATCCCGTGGTGAAAGACATCAGGCAATTGATCAACGCCGGAATCCTGGGGCAGGTGATCGGCTGCACTGGGCGTTGCGCGGCGGGACGGCTGCAACGCTACATCGATGGCAATGCGGAATGGATGCTCGATGCAACGCAAAGCGGCGGCGGTCCCATGTACAATTTGGGTGTGCACTGGATCGATCTTTTTAATTGGCTGCTTGGAAATTCAGTGCAAAGCGTACTCGGAAATAATGTGAAGGTCAATCAAAGCTATAATATCGAAGACAATTCCTTTGCCATTTTAACCTATGAAAACGGAGCTGTGCTGAATCTCGATATTAGCTACACGGTTCCGGACGCTTATCCCCACGGGCGTGATTTGTTCATCGGCATTCGAGGCACCCGCGGCGTGATAAGCTGGTCTCCCGCGTATGAAGGTGAGAAGGATGAATTATTTATTTGCAGCGATCATGAATCCTTTCGAGGAGCGCCAATTCAGCATCGCACCTATGAATTAGCTTCTGCGCCAGGGTATTCCGGAGCCATGGGTTTGCATTATTTGAAAGATGTGGCGCAAGCCATTCGCGATAAAAAACCGGCGCCGATTTCGGGTGAAGATGGTGTTTCTGTTTTGAAAATTGTTGAGGCAATCTATAAATCTGCAGAAGAAAAAATGATTATTAACATTGAGGATATGAAATGAAACAGGTCAAATATTTGGATTGTTTTGCTTCGGTTGGAAAATGGACTGGAAGAGATCAAGAAGCGCCCTGGACAGTTGAGAAAATGCTGACAGATATGGAACGGTGCCAAATTCATGGCGCGCTGGTTTACTCCAATCTGGCGAGAGAACTGCTGCCCTCGGTTGGCAATAATCAGGTGCTGGAAATTTGTCGCCAGCATCCTCGGCTGATTCCGTGCTGGATTGCATTGCCGCATCATTGTCACGAAGCAAAAGAAGGGAAGCAATTCGTGCAGGATATGTTGGACAATGGCGTGAAAGCTGTGAAACTGTTCCCCCGGCTGCATCGCTATTTTTTGAATGACGAGATCATGGGATCGCTGCTGCATTCGCTGGAAGAAGCTGGCTTGCCGATGGTGATCGATTGCGGCGAGCATGTCCCGGAATTGAAGCAGATCACCTGGGAGGAAATCGAGCCATTGTGTAGCCGATTTCCCAATTTGAATATCATCCTGCACAGCGTTCGCTGGGAAGCGACTCGCTACCTGCTTCCCCTGGCGAAAAAGTTTTCGACACTTCATTTTGAATTTTCCTCTTACCAGGCAAATCGGATTATTGAATTTTTGGTTGCGGAGCTTGGCTCTGATCAATTACTATTTGGCACGCAAACGATGGAAAAAAGTCCCGGCGCGGCAAAAGCCTTCATCGATTATTCGGATATCGATGAAACGGATCGGGCGAAAATCGCGGGAGGAAATCTGGCTCGATTATTGAAACTCGAACATATTCCCCCTGA
>JALOPY010000678.1 GCA_025453735.1 bacterium
CACTTTTTCTTTATCTGTCGAATTGCGATCATCGAACAAGATGAATGGGTGCAAATTGCCGTCCCCCGCGTGAAAAACATTACCAACCTTGAGACCATAGTTATCACAAATTTCCATCACTTTTCTAAGAACCGCGGGGACCTTGCTGCGCGGAACAGTTCCGTCAGCGATCATCACGGAAGGTTGCAACATCGTTAGGGAGCCAAAAGAAAGCCTTCTCCCCTTCCATAGTGAATCCCGCTGCTCATTCGTGGCTGCCGTTTCAATTTTATATGCGCCATTTTTTTTGCAGATCGCGATGATCTCCTCAGCCTGACTCTCCATGCCAGCGATGGGTCCATCCAGTTCCAGCAGCAGCACAGCTTCCGCATCCATCGGGTAGCCGAGATGATGGGTTGCTTCCACAGTTTGAATGATGGGCTTATCCATCATTTCCAGCGTCGATGGAATGATCCCGCTGGCGATAATGTCGCTGACTGCCGTGGCTGCCTGATCCATGCTGCTGAAAATTGCCAGCATCGTTTTGATACCCTCGGGGAGCGGGATAATTTTTACGATGACTTTGGTGACTATTCCCAGCGTCCCTTCTGATCCAATAAGAATACTCTGCAAATCGTAGCCGGGATATGTCTCGGCTTTCCCGCCCAATTGCAGTAACTCGCCATCAGCGTTGATGATTTCGAGTCCCAAAATATGATTGACTGTCACTCCATATTTGATGCAATGAGGTCCACCCGCATTTTCAGCGACATTTCCTCCAATTGTGGCAACTCGCTGGCTGGCAGGATCCGGCGCGAATTGAAAACCATGGGGCAACAACGCAGCTTGGAGATCGAGATTATATACGCCAGGTTCGACCACAGCGCAGCCATTCTCAAGATCGATCTCTAAAATTTTATTCAGATGGGAAAATTGAATGATAATGCCGCCCCAACTGGCAATCGACCCGCCGCTCAGGTTCGAACCTGATCCCCGCGGAACAAGCGGAATATTATGTTGACGGCACAATTTTACCAAGTCGATGATCTGTTCTGTCTTGCGCGGAAAAACCACCGCATCAGGCAAGCCCCGGTCAAGCGATGCATCGAATTGGTAAAAGAACAGATCTTTGGCGTGAAGCAATACATCTTCTTTGTTGAAAATTCTGTGCAATTGTTTGATTATCTTTTTATCGAGCATAACTCCCTCATTTTGATTTCACCAAATATACAATATCTTTTTCGGTGAGACAAGGAGAATTTTCAAATTCATGTAAAACTTCAGAGGTTTTTAGATGCCTCTGAGGTTTAGGCTTTTTTATCCACGATTAAGTGAGGTGATAGAAATTCATCAAACATTTTTTATCAAACCAACATCTCGTCCGATTGGACGGAAAGGTACAAGAAAATGTACCAGAGGGGACAGGATTGGAGCGAAGCGATAAACGAACATTCGCCAAAGATTCTCCAAAAGGAATATTTGACAGAATCGAAGCGACGAAATGAACTTCGGCTACTATCATAGCTTTCAGGAGGTTATGTTGCCATCAAAAAATTATTTCGAATTACAATGTTGCTAAAAACGACATTTAAAATTATCACGGAAATTTCTGGTACACGCTTTGTAATTGACAATAACAGATTCAACAAAATTTCAAGTTTGAGAATCTGCATGAGATTTTGATTTGGGTGGAAGAAAAAAAAGTAAAATATGAACATAGCTTCGCGAATCGAAGATACGGCATTTTTTTTAAAAGCATTGATTAATGAAGGAATTCACTTACAATGAGCAACGGAATCAGCGGAGTTTGAATAGAGTCTTATAAAAGCAAAATAATCCTTCCTAAATAATCTCCGTGAGCCTCTGTTTACTCCGCTGCTCACTGTAAGATTTTTTATGATATTTTTGCACAAACTTTGAAATCCCGATACAGTAAAATAATGTTCAAATCAACTGGAGGAAACAAAAATGAAAACCAAATCAATTACCAGAATACTATCTATCGTAACAGTAATAATCCTGTTAGCAGGGTCGCTCTATGCGCAACATCGTCCCCGAAGAATGCGCCAACCTGCAATGATGAAACCTGCAGCTTCCGTCGGTTTGCGGATTGGCAATGATTTTAAACATGATCAATATTTGGTGGGCGCGCATTTCTGGCTGCCCGTTGGGCTATTCTGGAATTTCATTCCCAGCGCCGATTACTATTTCACAGACAATGATTTCAAACGCTGGCAATTTAATGGCGATGTCGTGTTCAAGCCTCGCCCAAGGGGATCGCTATATTTCGGCGGCGGCGTTGCTGTGGAGTACCTCACTTTGGACGACAGGACCGATGTGGGCGGCAATGTCCTTGTCGGACTGGAATTTCGCGGCAGACGAAAAACACCGATCACTCCCTACATCCAGGCACGCTGGACGTTCCTCGATGAGAATCGGGAGTATTTTTCGCTGCTGGGCGGAATTAATTTTATCTTGCGCTGATTTTGCTGACATCCTTGTCCCCCCGATGAAGCCCTGGCTTGATTTTTGGCTGGG
>JALOPY010000072.1 GCA_025453735.1 bacterium
AAAAATATCCAGATTAATGATATAAAGCCATTAATGAATTTTAAAAAACATCATAAATCAAAAGTCGTTAATCAGCAATCGTCAATCGTTTTTTGATTTTAGAATAAAGATCACGCCAGAGGCTGATGCGCCTTCGGAGCATTAACGATTTTAGATTTTTGATGTCAAAATAACACTAAAGAATGCAAAGTTAAAAAACCATGAGCCAAATCAACGTCATCACCCGCAAATGTCGCCGCTGTTATAGCTGTATCCAGATTTGTCCAACTAAGGCGATCAAGCGGGAAAAAGGAAATATCAAAATTATTCACGAGCGCTGCATTTTGTGCGGCAGTTGTATTAAAGCCTGTCCGCAAAGCGCCTTGTTTTATACCAGCGGACTTTACCAGGTCAAAGAATTTTTGGGTAACAATGAAAAAATAATCGCCTGTCTCGATCCGACTTTTCCCGCGGTCCTGGATCGAGGGACGCCGAGGCAACTGGTGACTGCGCTCAAAAAGGCTGGCTTTGCTGAAGTTTGGGAGGCTGCGTTTGCTGCTGAGCTCATCGGTCGGGAATATCGGGAGCTGCTGCATCGGGATGTGGGCAAGACCATCATTTCGTCATTTTGTCCTGCATTGGCGTTTTACATTCAAAAATATCTGCCGCAATTGATTCCCAATCTGGCGCACATCGTCTCGCCTATGATCGCTATGGGGCGAATCGCCCGAAAAATAAAAGGCGCCGAATGGAAGGTGGTTTATGTCACTGCCTGCCTGGCGCAGATGGGAGAAATGAATGTCCCAGAAGTCGCTGGTGTCATCGATCAGGTGATTACCTTTCAAGAAGCCAAGCTACTGATTGACGAGGCAGGTATTGATCGGCTGGGGCAGGAGGAAACCAACTTTGATGGACCGCGACCGTATCTGGCAAGAATATTTCCCGTGATCGGCGGATTGTATCGCTGCATGGGCGAAAGCTTTGATGTGCTGATGGACGAGATCAGTGTGACAGGCGGCAGGATTCGATCGCTGCGGGCGCTGCATCAATTGGTGGCTGGACATATTGAGGCGAAGTTTTTGGATTTAACTTTTTGTGAGGGCTGCGTCGATGGTCCCTTTGCTGACCGGGAGATTTATGTGCTGGGGCGCAGGCAAATCGTGGCTCGTTACACCAAAGCCGAAATGAGCCGCCAGAGCGCTGCTGATGCTTTGGTTGAAGTGTCACGGTTTCGAGATATTGATCTCCAGCGTGAATTTCAGGGGATGGAACAGAATCTCAACATTCCGACTGAGGAAGAAATTCAATCCATTCTAAAAGCCATGGACAAAGCGCCGCCCGATCGCAATCTGGATTGCCGAGCCTGTGGCTACTCCAGTTGTCGAGATAAGGCGATTGCCGTGGCACAGGGGTTGGCAGAGGTCGAAATGTGCATGCCCTATTTGCTGGAGCGAACCCGAAAAATTTATAATGAGCTGAAACGGTCGCATCAGGAATTGCAAATCTCTCATCAGGAATTAGAGAAAGCTCAGGCGTCGCTGATTCGAACCGAAAAACTCGCATCGTTAGGACAACTGGCGGCTGGCGTTGCCCATGAAATCAATAATCCCCTGGGATCGATTACCATTTTTGCCCATCTCATTTTGAAATCACTGCCCGAAGATGATCCCCGACGCGCCGATGTGCAACTGGTAATCGATGAAGCGAATCGAACCAAAGAGATCGTGCAGGGATTGCTGAGCTTTGCCAGGGAAACGAAGATGCGTCCTGGAGCTACCAATATCAATCAGATTTTAGAGGAGGTATTGACCCTGGTGGTAAATCAATCTCTGTTTCATAATATTAAAATTGAAAAAGCGTTAGTAGAGAATCTGCCATCAACCTATGCCGACGGCACCCAGCTCAAGCAGGTGTTTCTCAATATCATTCTCAATGCCGCCCAGGCGATGAACGGGAGCGGAGATTTATTTGTTTCCACAGAACAGGATGCCACCAACCAACATCTCAAGATAAAAATTCGGGACACGGGATCAGGCATTCCGCCAGAGGTGCTGGGCAAAATGTTCGATCCGTTTTTCACCACCAAAGAAAAAGGCACTGGATTGGGACTGGCAATATCGTATGGAATTATCGAGCGACACCAGGGCAAAATTGATGTGGAAACGGAGTTGGGAAAAGGCAGCACATTTATCGTTACGCTGCCTGTTTTGGATGGCGCAGAAAAATTAAATGGCAAAATGAAAATTGATTTAAAAACAGAAAAGTAACCGTCACCTAAAAATATTTACCGCAGAGGTCGCTGAGTAATGCGGAGCAAGAAAGGTTTAAAAATTAAAGTATCCAACTTATCAAAATTTAACTACTACGATGTTCAATATAAGCCACTAAAGAATCTCTGCGGTTCCTCAGCGAACTCTGCGGTGGAAAGAATTTTTAGGGGCAGTTATAATTAATGAAAAAGAAGGAGTTCTCCTGTGAGCAAAAAAACAAAAATTTTACTGGTCGATAACGACGTCGATTTTGTTGATTTGAATAAAGCCGTGCTCGAAAACAATGGCTTCGAAATTGTCAGCGCTTTTTCAGCCAGGGAAGGCGTCGCTACAGTAAAAGCTGAACAGCCCGACTTGATCGTGCTGGATCTGATGATGGAAAAACACGATGCAGGATTTTCCTTTGCCAAGCAGATCAAAGCTGATCCATTGTTGAAAAAAATTCCCATCTTGATGATGACGTCCGTTGCCGATGTGACAGGATTCGGTTTTTCCCAGGATCTGGATGGCTATTGGATGAAAACCGATGATTACGCGGAAAAGCCGCTGATGCCTGATGAGCTCTTGAAGAGGGTCAATAATTTATTAGCGAAAACAAAAGCGACAGAATAATTTATTTAAAAAAAAGAGCATTTTGCTTCGCGCAAAATGTTTAGTAGAATTTTTTTTGGACGTTCTCGAATATTTATTTTGAGGAGCATTACAGTTGCGATCTAAAACATATAAATTTTGAGTTAGAACTTTTATTGAAGACTTTGGATTTGAGACTGTAATGGATGAACACGGCAATATTTTTTTCATTATTCTATTACGAAATTAATCTTGCATTTTATTGCAAGAAAATCTTCAAACACAAAGATCACGCCTGAGACGGATTCGTCCTTCGGCGAAAATTAAGAAATCCCAAAGAACATAAATGAAAATTTGAATTATTATTATTTTTGTCTTTGTGGATTTTGTGAAGGCTTCGTGCCTTTGTGTTGATTAACTTTTTACAGCTTCGCTGCCCTATGAGATAAATGTCCATTTGCATCACGAAATCAAATTATCCATCGGAACGTGCAGAATCATTTCAAGGAGATTCAATATGACGCAATTTAACGGCTTGAACCTGAATTTAGGAAATCTCTCTCAACTTTCTCATGCCAAAACCCGCTCGATTAGCGCTGAAAATTTTAATGGCGAAAAAGGCAAAGGCGGCATGGCAACTGTTGGCACGTTAGCCCATGCTGCCCGGGATCTGGGACAGGGGTGGAAAATTTCTCCCTGCATCACGCTGGAACCAAATTCCACAGTTGCGTTGGCGGAGATCAATGAGCCTGGCGCGATCCAGCACATCTGGATGACAACGGGTTTCAAGGAATGGCGACGACTTATCCTGAGATTTTATTGGGATGATGAGCAATCGCCGTCAATAGAAGTGCCAATGGGTGATTTTTTCTGCAATGGCTGGTGCTCTCCCTGCATGGTCAATTCACTCGCGATTGCTGCGAATCCGGTTGGGGGGCTTAATTGTTATTGGGAAATGCCGTTCCGAAAATCTGCTAAAATTACCATAGAAAATTTGAGCGAAGAAAAGATCGAAGGCTTCTTTTATCAAATCACCTATACGTTAACCGCTGTTCCAGAAGATGTCGGCTATTTCCACGCGCAATGGCGGAGAAATAATCCGCTGCCGTATAAAGAGGATCATGCAATCGTGGATGGGATCAAAGGACAGGGACATTTTGTCGGCACCTACATGGCCTGGGGCGTGAATAACAATGGCTGGTGGGGCGAAGGCGAGATCAAATTTTTTATGGACGGCGATAAGAAATTTCCGACGATCTGCGGGACGGGAACCGAGGATTATTTCGGCGGCGCCTGGGGATTTGTGTTTCCCGAAGGGCAGTACGGCGCATTTTCCACTGCGTATTCCGGCATGCCCCAGGTGATTCGACCGGATGGATTTACCAGCGCCAATACCCGATTTGGTCTCTATCGCTGGCACATCATGGATCCCATTCGATTTGAGCAAGACCTTCGAGTGACCATGCAGGCGCTGGGCTGGCGAACACCGATGGGAAAACAGCACGCCCGATTTCTCCCGCTGCAAGATGATATTGCCTCAGTAGCGTTCTGGTATCAGGCAGAGCCTCATGCCAAATTTCCCCAATTGCCGGATCGTGATTATCTGGAAGTCATTTAAGTATCATTCTTAAAACAATATCGTTAGGTTTTGCTCACCGATTTCATTCGCCTGTTGGCAGATGGGATCGGTGAAAGCTCTCTTAGTATCTGAATAGTTCATTGCTTGCCCAAAGAACAAAAACTTGTGACAGCGAATTTCACTAATTACTCTAATTGCGCGAATCAATAATTAGCGAAATTTGTTTAATCTTGCATAAGCAAATCTTATTGATAATTGATCCGCCGAGGAGGATTCGCGTAATTAGCGGTCAAATAGTTTATTGGTTCTGGCTCGTCCAGGTTAGGTAATAAAAGTTGATCCTCTAAAGGAAAATTCTCAAAAGCATGTCGCGCCGAATTGTAAAAAATTTAGTCGATCTGGTAACAGGAACGTTTGTCTCTCGTGTCCTTGGCTTTCTCCGCGAGCTGGTCACCGCGGCTTATTATGGCACGAATCGGGCAATGGATTTGTTTGTGATTGCGTTCACCATTCCCACATTTTTCCGCCATTTCCTCGGTGAAGATGTGGTCGAGCGAGCATTCATGCCACCGTTTAAGAAGCTGATCAGCCAGGAAAAATATAAACCTGCTTATCGGCTCCTTTCTTCCTGCCTGAATGTCATGATCGCGGCTTTGATCATATTCATGATTTTACTATATCTCATCGCTCCGGTTGTCGTAAAAATTATTGCGCCGGGCTTGGAAGACGCGATGCTTCCGCAAGCAATAAAGATGAGCTATTGGCTACTGCCGTTCATGGTGATTATTGGATTAGCTGCGTTTGTCGGTAGCATCCTCAATTTTTTCGAGATGAATAAAATTTATAGCCTGGCACCGGCAATAATGAGTGTGGGAGTGATTCTGGGAATTATCTATTTGCGTTCAATGTTAGGAATTTATGCCCTCGCGGCTGGATTTTTAATTGGTGGAATATTGGAACTGCTCATCCAGATTCCATTTCTGTTTCACAAAAAAATCCGTGTTGAAACCCGCGCAGAGTATTCGCCGGTCATTGAGTTTCGTGAGCAAGAATTTAGAACAGTTGGCAGGGAAAGCGGTTTTATTTTTTTAAAAGCATTTGTCGATAAATCTATCGAGATTGTTGACAGAATCCTTGCTTCTTATTTGATCTCTGGCAGTATCGCTGCGCTATGGTATGCGCAACGGTTGATCCAATTGCCCGTCGCCATCATTGGACTGGCGATCAGTCGCTCGCTAATCCCTTTTTTGACTGAAAAAAAAGCGCTGGTGCAAGAAAAAGAATTTATTGCTGGTATTCGATTGGGGATTCAACTGAACCTGGCTCTGATTCTGCCGGTTATCATGATCATGGTTGTGATGGCAGAACCCATTATTGGGATTGTTTATCAGCGGGGTTCGTTCAACCAGGAAAGTACAAGAATGACATCCATCGCTTTCTGGTGCTATTCAGTCGGCTTGCTCGGATTAAGCCTGAACGCATTTTTTTCCCGATTGTTTTCGATCTTTCAGAAAAATAAAATACCGTTTTATATTACGATCGTCACGTCGTCATTCAATATTCTGCTTGATTTTATCCTGGTGAAGACGGCGCTGAAGCATGGCGGGATTGCGTTAGCCGCTTCGATAGGATTTAGTCTGAGCAGCATGATTCAATTTTATTTTCTGTTGCGGGAAATTAATTATCAAATTCATGTTGGAGAAGTTCTGAAAGATTTCTTCAATATTGGTTCTATTTGCGCGATGATTGGGGCAGGCTCATTCTTTTTTTATCATCATGCGCTAAAAAAATTTCTCAGCCTTTATCTGACATCATTTTTCATGCAGCAATTGGCAGGATTGCTCATCATCAGTTTAATCGCAGCGATGGCGTATTTTCTATTGCTGAAAACGTTCGGTCCCTCTGAAATTCGAAGTCGATTACGACGAATGTTACGATAAAAATTTCTTAAAATCTTTTTGAGGCTTTGCGAACCTGCAGCAGATAGTTTTTTCCTTCGGCCGCGCTATTCAGCTCGTAAATGCCATTTCCCAGATCGTTGAATAGAACGATATTTCCTTCTTCATCACGAATCGTTTTCAAGGCGCGTCCCTCTAACTGAAAAATGAGCTTGCTGTTTTGCGAACAAAATAACGTGGCTTTATTTTCCGCCTGGTAAATTATAATTCCCTTGCCATTCGGAATCGACTCAGCCATTACCTCATTATTTTTATCCCGGATTTGCCAGTTGCCATAATCCACAAAATTGATTCTGCCGGAAGGTTTTTTCTGGTACAATTTTATGACATGTTTCGTTTGCGATTGTATCTCGGGAGTCATCACGCCATCTTGAAAACGGGTGAGGTATTGAAAATTTGGAATACCATAAATCGAGCTGGTGAGATAATGATAATTTGCTATATGTTGCGACAGATCTGCTGCGTCGCCATTGATAAGTATTCCGGGCATTGCCTGAGTGATAATTCTCGCCCGTTTTTCACGTCTCGTTTTATTGTCCCAGTCATCGTGGATCCGAACCATGTCCTGCACATCGGAAAAATGCGGATCGATTGCCGAACCCATGATGAGTGCATCGGTTTTATAGCTTCTGGCTTTCTGCCGAAACATCTCCAAATAATTCCTGACTTCTTTAAATCCCATTCCTTTTGCTGCATCGAAGTAGTTTGCCGTCGCGGGATCGCGTACCAGAAAAAGATAATCGATTTTCAAACCGTCAGCGTTCAATGCCTCAGGTTCATTGCTGAACAGAATTTGACTGCATGAGTCAACATAGCTTTCGAACATTGGATGGGTGGAATCGACATATTCCCCGTCGATGACATTCATGCCGATGGCGATAGAGCCGGCTTCGACCTTCCAGGCTTTCCAGAACAAAATGACTTTATGGCCTCGGTCGTGACACCAATCGATCAGAGCGCGCAGTTCCCGAAATCGATCCGCGGGATGTGGATCGCCAGCAGCGCGGGACCATTTATCGTCGATGATTAGCGTAAAACTGGTATCATCCAGGGCTGTTTCCTGCGCTTGAACGTACCAGCGGACCCAATGACTATTGAACCCGGAATGATCTGCCGCAATCTGCTGAACTGTTTGCTCGCCCCAGGTCGAGACGAGCGGATTCGTCCACCACGCGGGTTTCGTCTCGTTCTCAGAATTTTTATTTTGGTGCACATATTTTGAAACGACCTGGGCGGAATAGTCAGAAACTGCCTGCCAGGGGGAATCGTTGAAGGTAAAGATCAATGGAGTGAACCAATACATCTGATTTGCTTGCCGGTAATTTTTTTTCCAGACAAAATCCAACCAGAGAGATTCCTGCCGAAATGCATAGATCGAAGCGTCAGGAAGCTCTGCCAGCCCAATGCTGAACCATCCTGCTGGAGTTTTAAAAGAAAGATTCAAGGGAGCAGGAGCAAAAGACCATTGCTGATCGCGATCGATTCGGACATCAACTGTTGGATTAGAACGAAAATAGTCGTCCGGTTCCGGGGAAAAATAATCATCCCATCCGGACGTGTCGAAACCCAATCCATTGCGACGAAATACATAGACTCCATAATCAGCGCTGGCTGGGATGTTGCATCCCAATTGAATCTGGAATGAATGATCATCACATGAGAGAATTGCCTCCTTCATTACCATACTGTTTTGAAAGGCACTCATTATGATTTTCTTCCCTTGAATTTTCCAGCGGTAATTCAGGGCATTTTGCTGCCCATCTTCTCCTGGATTGAATTCAATATCGAGGGGAAAAGAAGTGTAAGCCGCGTTCTGCTCATTTTTCAATTGGCAATCGGCATCGAATTTATTGATGGATAAAAAATATCGCGGCGATTGAACGATGATTTCATCAGGCTTTTCCTGAATGCTGCATTTTATTTTAGACTTTTGTGCCGAAACAGTTTGAAAACTAAATAAAAATATAAAATTTATTAGAATAAATTTTAATAAAAAATCCCCCAGACGAAATTGAGCAATACATTTATTTTTCATAAAATCACACGATGCAATTTTGCTTTGTCCGGTTTTTTGTTTTGTGTTGAACCATCAAAATTATTTTCTCGCAGCTCTCCTTTGATGAACGTCTTTGATAACAATAATCGATTTGGAGTGTTTCATTTTTTTTAGAACGTGAAATAAAATAACTCCGCCCTTGTCGGATCTCTACTATAATAAAGATCTGCTGAAGGAGAATTACCCAATTTATTGTCATATTATCGTTACGAGCCATTGTCGTAAATTCAGA
>JALOPY010000679.1 GCA_025453735.1 bacterium
GACCGACAGCAATTTTTGAATATGCGCTTCGATCAGGCCTGGCATGACTTTGAAAAAATTATCAAATTTATCATTGAAAAATACAATCCAAAACGGATCTACCAGTGGGGCTCGTTGCTGCATCGCGAAAATTTCACCGATCGTTCTGATATTGATATTGCGCTGGAAGGCATCACCTCAGCCGAACAGATGTTTGAGCTTTACGGCGATATCATGAAAATGACCCAATTTTCTATTGATTTGATTCAAATCGAAAAAATTGAGCCCGAATTCGCCGAGCTAATCAAGATGAAAGGAAAAATCGTTTATGAGCGTCAATAGCAAAATACTCACATTGAAAAGCGAAATTAAAAAAGGGATGTCAGTACTTTTTAAAATTTGCCGCTTTTACGATGAATATATCAGCACAAGCTTCGAGCCAAAGCAGCAAAAATTAGAACAGGCGATCGTGATTTCAGATCTGGTTTGCAGCTATTACACCTGCCTGGAAACTATATTTTTGCGCATTTCACAATTTTTTGAAAATGACCTGGCAAAAGAAAAATGGCACCAGGACTTGCTTCAAAAGATGTGCCTCCAGATTGAAGGAGTAAGAAATGCCGTCATTCAAAATGAAACATTCATGAATCTGGTCGAATTGTTGAAATTCCGGCATTTTAAAAGATACTATTTTGAGTTAGAATATGACTGGGACAAGCTTGATTTTATCTAGAAAAAATTCAGCCAGACCCATGCAATAGTAAAAGCCGATTTGGATAATTTTTTACAGTTCCTGGAAAGTCTCGAAAATTAATTTACCCGCGTTGGAAAAACATTATGAAAATTGCCGTCGCCCAAATAAAATGTTCGCTCGGAGATGTCTCTGCCAATATTTCCCAGGTAGCCTCACTTTCACAAACTGCAGCCAGCAAAGGGTGTCATGTCATCGTGTTTCCGGAGATGGTCGACACGGGTTATGAAATGTCGGTCATTCGGGAAACGGCTTCTTCCTGGGATGGGGAATCATTTCGTGCGCTTCAGAAGATCGCATCGGACACCAGCATTCACCTCATCTGCGGCATTTCCGAAAAGGAAGCGGACAAAATTTACAACTCCATTGCTGTTTTAAATCCAAAAGGAGAATTGATCGGAAAATATCGAAAGGCGCATCTGGCTGCCTATCCCCCGCTAGACGAAGACAGTTGCATTTCACCGGGAGATTCATTGGAGATCGTCAAGATTGGTGGGATGAAATGGGGGCTGATGATCTGCTACGATCTGCGCTTTCCGGAATTGAGCCGTGCGTTGGTTTTGAATGGCGCTGAAATTTTAGTGCTCTGCTCTGCCTGGCCGTTTCCGCGAGTGACGCACTGGAAAACGCTCACCTGTGCGAGAGCCATTGAAAACCAGGCGTATGTTATTGCTTCCAATCGCGTAGGTAGCGATGGACCGGTCACATTTTGCGGCTCGAGCTGCATCGTCGATCCGTATGGTGTGATTTTAGGATCTGCTGCTGAAGATCGGGAAGCATTGATCATCGCAGAAATCTCCAAAGAAACGGTAGAATCCGTTCGGAATCGCATGCCGATCTTTCAGCACCGCCGGGACGATCTCTATCAGCTTAAGTTTAGCAGGATGAAAAGAAAGACAAAGAAATAATTAGCGCCTGATTTGAGAATTTATGAACCTCCAAAATTCACAAAAAGAATAGATAATGTATGGCAGACAAAGAAATCCTGGATGTCCTTGCTCCTTGTGGACTCAATTGCAAAAAATGTTTAGCAAATGCCAAAGGGGAAATCAAATATCACAGCATCACGCTCAAAAATTTACTCGGTTCTTTTGATCGCTATGCCGAGCGATTTTCTGGCTTCATGCCGGTATTTAAAAATTATCAGCAATTCAAAGATTTACTGGAATTCTTGACCCGGGGAAAC
Source organism: bacterium (assembly GCA_025453735.1). Taxonomy (GTDB): domain Bacteria; phylum Zhuqueibacterota; class Zhuqueibacteria; order Thermofontimicrobiales; family Thermofontimicrobiaceae; genus JALOPY01. The sequence continues at coordinate 1,917 of JALOPY010000679.1, forward strand.
TGCAACGGGTGTCGAAGTGGTGACTGCAAATATCCCAATTGCGGTGTTGCGAAATGCTATCAGGAAAAGGGCGTGGACTTCTGTTTTCAGTGCGATGAATTTCCCTGTGACAGAACGAATTTCGATCCCGAGCTAAAGCAGAGATGGCTTCAGATGAACAATCGAATGAGGGAAATTGGTATCGAGGCATATTTTGATGAGACCAAGGATTTGCCGCGATATATTTAATAAGCCATATTTACACAAACGGAACGTTAGTTTCCCTTATTTTAATAAAAATTCTCCAATTTTCTACTTGACTTTGTAACATTATTTTTCTATATTTGCAAAAAGAAGTGCTCGACAGCCAAAGCTGCTGTGCAGAGAGGGATAACTCTCAACCTGAGCCGATCTTTTTTCTCGTCTGACATCAATCCATCTTGCTGAATTTCCCTGCTGCATAGAGGTGCATCACATCGATTTTAAGACAAAATGTTTTTAAAATTCAAAGTTTCATGTTATTCGATCTCTCTCAAAACTGGAAATTGAAAAGGGCTATGCATTGCCCTTTTGAAATTCCTAATATTAGGCATATATTCCGACATATAAAATTAA
>JALOPY010000680.1 GCA_025453735.1 bacterium
TTTATTAATTTTTTTTTATTTTTAACTTATACTTCAATTTATTTTATGGTAAAATTAATAATTGACGATATAAAAAATATTTATTTTGATTTGTCGATTTTTGATTAGCTATTTTCAAGCGAAGCAATCCAGGCAAAGCATAAAAAAAGCACCTCAACAAAGGTTACTGCCGAGGTGCTTTTTCTAAGATGAAAATTTTGAGGATAAAACAGAATGCGATTATTATTAATTTTGATAAATTTTAATCATCGGATTTGGTAGCAGCCAGGTTTTTATCTTTAATGTACCAACCGGTAGCATCCAGCAACAGCGTTTGCATTCCAGATACCATTTTATGCGGATCGAGCACGAAGCCATCCTGCAATTGGGTGCTATAAAATAGCTGTTCCGCCGCTTTGCTCAGGTACGGATCTTTTGGATCGTTTTTAAACATCGACAGCATGTTTAGAATGAGATCATTGCTCCCATTAATTTCCATAACTTTTTTAGGAACGTCGGCGTCCTTGTTCATCACCTGCATTATTTTCTGCATCTGCGCAGACATGCCACCTTCTTTAGTCACCAGCACCGCAGGACTATCTGTGAGACGTTCCGACAAGCGAACTTCTTCCACCTGATCGCCCAGAATGTTTTTGATGCGGGTGCATAATTTTTCTAACTCGCGCTTCTCCTTCTTTTGAATTTCCTGCTTCGCTTGATTCTTTTCTTCCACTGCCTCGCTTGATTTAATTTCCTGCAATGCTTTCAAATCAGCCTGATCAGCCGACACAAAATTTTTCTCTTTGAATCCAAACAATCCAGAGAAGACAAATTCATCAATCGGATCGTAAAGATACAGCAATTCAACACCTTTTTGTTTGAAAATCTCGATATGAGGATCGCGTTCAATGGATTCGCGACTGGCGCCGGAAATATAATATATCTCTTTTTGTCCCTCTTTCATGCGACTGATATAATCATCCAGCGAGCATAAATCCTCACTATTCGGATGAATCGAGGAATTGAAGCGGAACAATTCAGCAATCTTCTCACGATTGGCATAATCCATGTAGCCTTCTTTTAAACTTCTGCCGAACTGAGTCCAGAATTCTTTGTATTTATCCAACTCATCTTTTGCCAGATCAGCGAGGTGAGACAAAATTCGTTTCACCAGAAGATTTCGTATTTTTACGACCGTGGTATTTTCCTGGAGTGTTTCCCGGGAAATATTGAGCGGCAGATCCTCGGTATCAACCACCCCTTTCATAAAACGCAAGTACTGCGGCATCAGGTCTTTATTATCGGTCTGGATCAAAACACGCTTGACAAACAGATTCACTCCATGTTCTTTGGGGCTGTAACCAAGAATTTCATAATTGACCTTCGGTACAAAAAGCAAGCTATTCAATTGGATCGGCGCATCAGCGGAAAAATGCAGCCAGGTCAGCGGTTCTTCGGATGTAGTGGCAAAAAATTTGTAAAACTCTTTGTATTGCTCATCTTTCACCGAGGTTTTCGGTTCTCGCCAGATGGCTGAAATTTTATTGATCTGTTCACCTCCCAGTTTAATTGGAAATGGCACAAAATTGGAATATTTTTTTATCACCGTCTCGATGCGATATTTTTCGGCAAATTCAGTCGCGTCTTCCCGAAGATGCACTACGATTTTCGTCCCTCGCGCAGCAACCTCTATCGGTTCGATCTTGTAACTGCCAGTTCCGTCGCTGGTCCATTGCCAGGCTTCTGCATCTTTGAGATACGAACGTGTGGTGATTTCGACATTATCTGCCACCATAAACACCGAATAAAATCCAACGCCAAATTGACCAATCAATGTCGGACCAGCCTGTTCATTTTCAGCGACCTGTTTCAGAAATTCAGCAGAGCCGGAATGCGCAATCGTCCCAATGTTGGCAATCAGCTCATCTTTGGTCATACCGATGCCGGTATCGCTAATCGTAAAGGTCTTTTTATCTTTGTCCAGATCAATTTTAATCTCAAACGACAGATCAGGTTGGTGCATTTCGATGCCACGAATGCTTTCGAATCGAGCTTTATCCAGTGCATCTGCTGCGTTGGAAACCAGTTCTCGCACAAATACCTCCCGATTGGTATAAAGCGAACGAGCGAGAATGTCCAGCAACTGCTTAATTTCTGCCTTAAATTTATACGTTTTCGTTCCGGTCTCTTTTTCTTTTTCTGCCATAAATCACGCCTCCATAATAAAAATAACACCCAACTTAATTGAAAAATACAATACTACTTAACCTGATTTGTTGAGCAAAAGTTTCACGATTTTTTTAATGGACGTGAATTAAATAACTGCCCCATTCACGAATGATCCTCGTTAATAGAAAGGCAAGATTGCTTTATCAAATGAGTAACATAATTAATTCACAGTCCTAAATGAAACAATGTCACTTCAAATTCAAACTACTTCTATTAATAAGAATTTATTACCAAAAAATCAAGAGAAATTTTTTGAAAATATAACGAAGGCAAACTTTTATGGAATGCCTGGTTTCTTGAG
>JALOPY010000073.1 GCA_025453735.1 bacterium
AATCGTTTCTAAGGCTTGTACGGCATTTTCTTTTGGATAGGCTCCGGTATCGACGACGCAAAAATTTAAAACTTGTACGCCATCAAATAAAACAATATCAATAGTCCTGGCGCCAATGTCCACACCACAAGTGAGCATAAGGTACTCTTTTCAGTTTGATTTTTTGGAGCAATAAAATAATTGAGCTGCTGATACCATTGCCCAAGGCGCTGGAACCAGCAGACGTAATTTTTAATTTATTTGAAAATTTTGGTATTGTCTAAGAGGCTTGTCATCAGGGAAAAATGAAGATGAGATAACCAGCAAGAGATTGAAATTGGGATCGAATGTCATCCTCAAGTTTCTCCAGATGAAATCTGCCACGCCTCAAATTTGCTTATACAGATTCGCTGTATCGGAAACACAGCTCAAGTGAAATTGAAAAATCGCTTCATTCTTTCGTCCTTCATTATTTTTGCAATACACATTTTTTCGTTTCGGAAAATTGGTCGGTCGTCAATTTGATGATGTAAATTCCGGAGCTGACTCCGCTCGCATCCCAATTTACTAAATGATAACCAACCATTTTGGATTCGTTCACCAGTGCCTTCACCAACTGACCGGATAGGTTAAAAATAGACAAGTTCACATTTGCTGGTTTCGGCAGTTGATAAAAAATCGTGGTGCTCGTATTAAACGGATTCGGATAATTTTGGCTCAATGAAAATTCCAATGGCATCTCGATTGGTTGTTCCGCTATGGCTGAAGGATTGCTGGTATTTAAAAATAAATTAACATAGGCATAATCCTCGCCGGCAATAATATCCAGATCACCATCTTCGTCCCAATCCACCACATCGATGCGGGCATAGGTGCTAATCGTTTTCATATAACTGGTGCCAGCCAAAAGCTTTTCTTGAGCTGTGAAAGTCGGATTCGCATCTTCGCCAGAGTTTCGATAAAAATAAACATAACCAGAATAATCACTGACCAGCATATCCTTTTTACCATCGCCATCGAGATCACAAACTTCAGGACTGGCGCTATATGAAACCTTAATATTGACATTGTTCACCTTTATATAGGCAAAGGTCGTAAATTTTGGATCATTATTCACGCCTGAATTAAGATAGAGCCGCACATAGCCATTGTTGTCGCCCACGACCAGATCCTTTTTCCCATCATTATTCCAATCGACAACGACAGGAGAAGCACGATTTATAACATTTAGATCATTATTGTTTGCTTTGATAAATCCTTTTGCTGTTAATTGGGGATTGCCGACACTCCCATTATTGAGAAATAAAGAAATTTTGCCATTGGTATCACCAACCAATAAATCGATCAATCCATCTTCATTCCAGTCCGCAATCTGCGGATACGCGCCCATGCATCAGCCATAGGCGACAGAAATATCAACTCCGCCAGATTTCAGTTTAACACCTGATGTGAAAACAGGAATGGCATTGGTTCCTGAATTATTGAAAAAATAGATGTTGCCATAGTAAAACGATCCTACCAGCAAATCTTTTTTTCCATCCTGATTCCAATCGACAACACAGGGCACCGAGGTGTAGGTATCGACCTTCATATCCGTGTTACCGGATTTGATACGAATAGCAGCAGTAAACTTCGGCGTAGTGAATTCTTCATCGGCTTTCAGAATGGTCAGTCCTGATAAACGATGGCTTAGCTGATTCGATGGATCGGATTCTTGAGCCGACAGCACATTGTTTTGTAACATCAAAAGAATCAAACTGCCCATTAAGACTGCCAGTGTACCTGGAAATTTAAGACTTATCATGATCCTCCCTGAATTCGAGTAGATGAGAAATTAATGCTAATTTTCAACTTGTGCTAAAATGCAAAACGAAATGGAAAAAGTCAAGAGAAATTATGCACAGCGTGCAAAGCCTCACTTGAAAGTGCAAAATAAACATGGTTTCTGCCAGAAACCTGATCGAGACTGAGGTATAACCACGGCGTGCAAAACCTCAGTTACAGATAAATAGAGTGACTGTCTGGCAACTCACCTATCTGAAATTTTCGAAAGCTCGCGCTTCATGTCATTGGTCAGGAGCTTCCTTCTAATTGTGCACAAAGTATTTCCAAAGCGAATCATAACTAACTCTAACGTGCAGGAAAAAAGCTTCTTTGAGAAATCAATTTTATTCAAATTTTACAACGACTTTGATGAATTAAATTCCTCCTCAATTGGAAAAACCTATCATCGAATTAACGTAATCTTACGAGCTGCCCTGGAATCGCCAGCCTGCAAAATGCAGAAATACATGCCGCTTGAAACGGGCATGCCACGATCATCCGAACCATCCCAATTAACGGTATAAGTACCTGCTTGTTGAATCTCATTGACGAGGTTTCTCATCAATTGTCCCGCAACATTATAGATGCTTAATTGAATCGGTAAATTCATGTTGCTGGAAATTTCATATTTTATTGTTGTTGTCGGATTGAATGGATTGGGGAAATTGGGCAATAGCCGAAGCTCATCAGGCAAAGTCGGATTAAGAACTATCGGCGCTATCTCTGTCGCTAAATTATATCGAAAGACTCCCTCGCTGGTCGTTCCGACCAATAACAGGTCGTTTTGTGAATCCAAAACCATGCATTCCAATTCAAAACTTGTTAAGCCTTCATTCATAGTCGTCCAGTGGCTTCCGCCATCCACGCTTGAATAGACACCTAAGCCATATCCTGCTGCATAGATCACCGATGTGCGTGGATGAACTGCCAGCGCGTAAACATCTCGGCATAAAGTGGTAAGACTCACCCAATTTGCACCGCCATCCAGACTCCTATAAATACCTCTCGAAGCCCCGGCATATAATGTCGTTGGAGTTTTAGGATCGAAAACCAGGCTATAAATATAGTTATAATTCTCATCGATACCATGGCTGACATCGGTCCAATTCGCGCCGCCATCCATCGTTTTGAAAACTTTGCCTGGATAACTAGTTCCAGAATAACAATAACCTCCGGCATAAACGACGGCAGGATTGCTGGGATGAATGACAATTGCATAAATGTAACCATATTTGGACGAGAGCTCCGCACGTTTCCAGGATGAACCTCCATTGGTGCTATAGCACACTGCCATTACATAATCAGAATTGTTATAGTTTCTACCTCCAGCGAAAATTACATTATTATTGGTTGGGGCTATTGCCAATGCATACCCCCCATTCAGATAACTATCAATTTTGCTCCAGGCGGAACCACCATCTGTGGTTTTGAATAAGGTGCAGTCACCTCAGCCAGATTCCTCCAGGGCATAGGCAATATCTGGTGAGCTATTATCCACAGCCAGAGCGCCGATATAACCGCACGATGTAAATTCCGGCAACTGATTCCAGCTATCACCCGAATTGGATGTCTTAAAGACAGCGTTATAATAAAACTCGATAAATATTTTTTTAGGATCACTGCGCGCCAATGCCATCGTAGTTATCGAGGAAGCAACCAACCCGGAATTCATCGCTGCCCAATCTTTTCCGCTATTTGAGCTTTTAAAACATCCAATAGAACTACCATAATATAAAGAGTTCGAACTAGAGTGATCAACCAGAAGGGACAGGCATTCTCCTTTCAATCCATTGGCGTGGTAAGACCAATTGACGCCGCTATTTATGCTTTTATAAATACTGCCGTAATATCCAGCATAGATGATATTCGTGTTTTGGGGATCGATTGCTAGTTTATAGCCATACGCCCAACCACTATTTTGTTGCCAGGTTGCTCCTCCATCGATACTGTGATAGATAGAATTATAATTGCACGCATAGATTTTATCAGAATTTGTCGGGTCGATTTTAATGTCATAGATAGGTCGTTCCAATCCTTTCGATTTATCTATCCAGCTTACGCCACCATTGATACTTTTAAACAAAGCCGAATAATAATTATTCAAATCATCATAATAGACGCCCCCCACATAAAGCTCCTCGGGATTCGAGCGATTTAAAGTTAAGCAATAACAGTAGGCATTTTTATACAATGCTGGCAGCACCACGGATGAGCTCCAATTCATTCCTCCATTGGTGCTTTTGTAAACGATTATTGACCATTTGTTATTCGAATAAGCATAAGCTCCAATATAAATGATCTGGCTATTGTTTGGATTTATCTGGATGCAAGGTTCATAAAGCCATTTGGTATCAATTTGGTAGTCTGTCCAGTTTGCCCCTTCATCGATGGATTTGTAAATTCGATTTCCGTACGCACCATACATTATGGAGGGATTATTCGGATCCACCATATAATTATAAAATTCGACAGGAAGCCGACTTATCAGGTTCCAACTCGAGCCGCCATTCGTGCTTTTAAAAATTTTGGCAGGATTCCCACCTGTCTGAGCATAAAGGATATTATGATCGGTTGGGTGCATACATAAAACTGAAATAAATCCGCCTTCAGGACCGAGCGATGCCCATCCACCGGTCTCGCTTTTGTTCAGGTTGGTGAAGGTTGGTGGACTTTTGATAAGAAGATTCTCAGGGTTTTCAAATTTCGCAAAATGTCCGGGGCGAGAAAAAGATTTTTGGTTCTCAGGGTTGCAGGTTTGCATATCGCTGTGCTTCAAACCATTGCTACGCGGAACGCGCTGAAAGCCATCTGCCCGATGAAACGGATCCGATTGAGCCAATACCAGAGACGCGCCAGAACACAACGTAAGCAACGTTACAATCGTTAATAACGCCTTTCGAAAATTCATAGCGAACCTCCTTCTATTTCGTAAAAATTTTGAAGTGGCTTAAGATGTTTGAAAAAGATTTCGGATCAATGCGTGCACAAAAATCTGATTCGACAATTCACAAAGAATGCTTTCTTAAGGGACACAAAAGAACATAGAAATTTGCGGGAGCGCGTGAGGATCGAACTCACCGCGGACTTTATTAGAGCCCGCCAGCGGATTTGAAGTCCGTGGGCAACGCCAGTTACCATGTGCTCCCAGTTTGATTTTAGATTTTAGAATTTAGATTTACGAATCCTGAAATAAAGACCACCTAATCAATCACTTCGATTTTTCCCGGATGATCGGCCACGACCTCTCCAATGATCACTGCTGTTTCTACATTCCGGCGTTGCAACTCTCGAATCAGTCGATCAGCCTTCTCGTTTGGAACTGAAATCAGCAAGCCGCCAGAAGTTTGGGCATCGAACAGCAACGTCGAGCGCTCCCAATCCAGCGAATCGGGCAATAGCACTTTATCTGATAAATAAAAGCGATTGTTGCTAGTGCCGCCTGGCACATAACCCTCTTTGATAAGTTGGATAGCCTCTTCAAAAATTGGGACTCGCGACGCCCAAATTTTAAATCCGACGCGGCTGCCAGCCGCCATCTCATAACCATGTCCCAATAATCCGAATCCGGTAATGTCGGTGCAAGCGTTGACTCCAATCTCCTGCATCACTTCTGAAGCAGTTTTGTTCAACGTCGTCATTACTTTTATTGCACGCTCCATTAAATCGCCCAAATTTTTGCCCGATTTCAGCGCTGTCGAGATAATGCCGGTGCCCAGCGGTTTGGTGAGCACCAGTTTATCGCCAGGCTTTGCGCCAGCATTGGTGACTATTTTATCCGGGTGAACAATTCCAGTTACGGACAGACCGTATTTCAATTCTTCATCCATGATCGTGTGTCCGCCGACAATAACGGCGCCAGCTTCTTTGGCTTTATCAAAACCTCCGGTCAAAATTTCGACCAGTACATCATTGGAGAAATATTTGTGATGAAAGCCCACGATGTTCATCGCAGTGAGCGGCTTCCCCCCCATGGCGTAAACATCGCTCAACGAATTCGCTGCAGCGATCTGTCCATAAGTATAGGGATCATCCACAATCGGCGTGAAAAAATCCACGGTTTGAATCAGCGCAATTTCGTCGGTTAATTTATAAACGCCCGCATCATCGGCCGTATTGATTCCCACCAGCAGATTGGGATCATTGGGTTGTGGCAGTCTTTGCAAAACATCGCCTAACTCCGTCAGGCTCAATTTGGACGCTCACCCAGCGCATTTTACCGTTTCCGTCAATCGCATTATTTTCTGTTCAGACATTAGGCGTCTCCGAATATTTTTCTTTCAAACAAAGTTAATGCTCACTAAAATTTCATCAGCAAGAATATTTTAAAAGTGCGACTCCATGATACTGAAAATAAATTAAACTTTCAAGCTTTTTATATCACTCAAGAGAGAAATTCTTTAAATACCAGAGCCGCCAAATCGGGGATTCACAATATTATTGTAAATTGAACCAAAAGTATAACTCAAGCCAATTGAAGTATAATAGTCGTAAGATGTTTCTAATTGTCGGCGTCGCAGCAGGACTTCTTCCAGCGAGGCGCCACGACGCGGCAGTGATATTTGATCTCTCAGAAAGGTCACATAACTAAAGCAATTGAATGAAAGACCTTTGAAGATTCGGATTTCGATAGAACCGTAGATCTGAAAATGATATTTTCCGAAGTCGTTTAAATAATTGGCGCCTTCCAGCTCTGTGCCTATCGAACCCCAGGGCTGCTTAATATTATAAGAAATGGTCAGACTCTGGGATGGCAGTATTTCAGAAGTTTTTAAATAAATCGTTTCTTCATGATACTCTGAATAACGGATGCCGATCAAATATTGAAAAGTGAGCAGCTTGCGAGTTGATTCGGAATATGGGAAGATATTATATTCAACGCCAGGAGCAAGATGATACACAATATCATAATTGCTGTAGGTCGAATGCCAGGCTGAAGCGCTGCCACCGATTGACCAATGTTTGCTAAGACTTTTCACTACCAGGTTGCTGAGTTCATAGCTGCGTCGGATATCAATGTAATTGAGATCTTCGCTATAATCGTATTCGCTTTGATTGTAACTCCCATAGAGCGACAGTTGAATTTTCCATTCTTCGGTGACCCGGCTGGCAGAAAAAGAACCGCTGAGATAATTGTATTTGTATGACGATTCTCCATTAAGAGAGCCATTCACGCTGGTTTGGAATGACCAGAAGTTCCAGGGATCTTTTGCCGCCTGAGGAGCAGCTTCTTTTTGCTCAGGTCTTTTATAGGTAACTTCCAGTCCTTCGATGATAGTCGTCCGGGCAGCGTATGGCATCAATCCAATCTTTATAATCTTGACCAGTCCACGTCGAATATCATCATCGGTATCAGTTTGACGCGAGACATGCTTCAAGGTATTATTATTTCCGTCAAACTTTTTCAAACCGATAAATGCAAGAGTAGATTCTCTCCCGCCGCTGCCAGTTCGTTGGGTGGTAATGAGGATATGCACATCCGCGTCGGAGCGATCACGAACATAATTCACGAAGCTGATTTCGGTTCGGATATAATCAAAATCCAAATAGGAATCAGGCGTGTCAATAAAAATCTTCAGCGCTTCTTCTGGCGTTTTTGTTAGCGAATCAGGCTGATCCTGGGCATTCAATAATAATGGATTCAGGCAAGAAAAAATTATTAATAAAAGAATAGCGCCACAAATCTCAACTGGTCTCGTGTATTTCATTTTGCTTCCTTTCTTTTGCAAAATTTAACATTGACGATTGCGAATTGTCAATTAAAAACTCAAACGTCCCTCAGCCTCCGAATCTCCCCATCCCGCTCCGTCACTCCAATCTGATCGAAGTAAACCAAAATCGGTGTGGCAAATTTTCTGGTGCTATCGATCATCTCCCGAAATTCACCCAGCCGAATCTCGCCATGCTTTTTTAAATAGCTGACCAGAATTTTTTCCGCTTTGTCAATCCATTGCTTATGAAAAATCGCTGGCTTATCATAATATTTGATCTCAACCAGAACGCCCAATTCAATCAAGCCCGTCACTACGTCAATAATTTCTTTCGGCTTGCCAGCAGCTTCAGTCACGATTTCATCCCAGCCCGGCGTCACGTACTCACGAGTCAAATAAATTTGTTCAAGTTGATTTTTGATCTCCTGCCGTTTGGGTGTGAATCGAATTTCATGTCCAGTGAGGAAAATCTTTTCATCTTTGCTGGTCACACTATTTTCTCGAAGCAGGGTCTCCAGAATGGCATCGAACAGCACGTTATTCATTTTTCCGAATAGCCGTTCACGCAGTTCCGATTTTTTGATGCCCCAGTGCATGGGGATATCCTGATGAAATTTTTTCAGAAAATCCAATATTGCCTGTCGTGCGCCTTGAAATCGCGTCGAATGCACCACGGCCCATTCTGGCTTGTCATTGATGATGGTAACTCGATTCCGATGATGCAGCGTTTCCAGCACCTGGCTCACGGCTTCGGGCGCCAGAGATAATTCCTGCGCTAAATTGGAGACCGTTTTCAACGCATATTCATTTTTGAGCAAATACTGTTCGACAATGTCATGCGGATCAGCCTGTTCTAATAATGCCAATCGCTTCAATTCATCTTCGGGCAAATATTTCAGCTTGGGCGGATGCACTTCCACGACAGTTCCGCCGCCAATCGTCTGCGTGGGCGAGAAGCTGCGGATCACATAGCGATCGCCATAGTCCGCCATGTACGGGGCTTCCAATCGAAATTGAACGAAGGTCGATTCGCCAGGGAATAGCTCCTGTTTTTCCAGCAGCACCACTCGGACGATGATCTCACCAGTGCC
>JALOPY010000681.1 GCA_025453735.1 bacterium
GAACAGCTCGCCGCGCGCCTCGAATACAATGCGCTTGCCCTCGGGAGCCGCCGTCATATTCTGGATATTTTTGCTGACATCTTTGGCAGTTGGCATTTCAACCGATAGATCGCTGACAATATTGACCGTCACCGGCTTATATTGTTGGCTATTCAGGTCCATCAGATACAAATTACCACCCGCTTCAAAGACAATATCCCGATTCCCGGCTGACATATAAGAAATATCAAAATCATCAAACTTGGTGATTTGTGAAGACGTCTTCGTTTTAGTGTCATAAACCCAGATGTTCAGCCGCATGTTTTTTGCTTGATCCGACAGGAAGTAAACCTTGTCGCCCACCCAGGCCGGTTTGCCATCATTGGCACTGTTGTTGGTTATATTTTCGGCGGTATTTTTTCGTAGATCATAAATGATGATGTCAGAAGCGAGTCCCCCGCGATAGCGTTTGAATGGATAATTTTCGGTAATCTTGGTAATGTAGGCAAGATAATTTCCATCGGGTGAATAGCTCGCCAGCTCGCCATAAGGCACGGACAATTTTTTGGGGAAGCCGCCATCTTTGCTCACCAGGTAGAATTGCCCCAGCCGCTGAACGCCATTTTCGCGGGCAGAGGCAAATAAAATGTATTTCCCATCCGGATGCCAATCCACCATCCGATCCCAGAACGACTGATAGGTCACCCGGGTCGGCACGCCGCCCAGGGCAGGCATCACATACACGTCCTGGTTACCATTGTAGCTGGCAGTGTAGCCGATAAATTTCCCATCAGGTGAAAACCGGGGCCAGGATTCCTCGCCGGGTGAGTGGGTCATCTGAATGGCTGTCCCACCGGTTTTGGGCATGATCCAGATATCGCCGCCATAAACAAAGGTGATTTGCGTATCGGATACATCCATATAGCGCATCAGCTTGGCGTTGATCTGGCTGTATGCGTTGGTGAATAGAACCAAAACACCAATTAGCAACAGAAACTTTTTCATGTTCCCTCCATAGATTGATTAAGTTAGTCATCTGCTTATCAAGGACATCTTGCTGTCAGGCGAAAATGCTCATTATACATACGTCATTACAGATTTATGTTTCCTATTTTTTTGTTGAATTTTCTTTTGAAATCCTGAAGAGTGGTGAAGGTTTTATTGTGGAGTGATGTAATACTCAAAGCGAAGTAATTTTTGGATTGCAATCCTTGCGAAGGTTCGGAACCTTCGCAAGGGCCATTCAAAACTGATTCCATCGCTTTGAGCGATGGAATCAGTATATAAAAGAAATCGATTAAATGATGCGGAAGATACAGTCAGAGTCGGCGTATTTCATCCGTCTTGTGCCTCCCTCAGTATCGACTTGAAGGGTATGTACAATTTGTCCATACCCGTTAGCTAATTCAGCATCGCGACGGACCATAAAGGCTGTGTGATGATAGCAATCTGTGTTTCGTTTAGTTGCTGGAACTTTTATACGATACTCGCAGGATCGTTGGAATTTATGGACATGGTTCCCCGCTGTGCATCCTGGATGGCGATATCCGCATTTCCCTGGAAATGAATTGTATTTTTTCACATTTCGTTGCACCCAGCGAATGTCGTGTTTGTTCATACTAAATCTCCATTCGATTTGCAAGAACGAATTTTCTGTAATATAACAAATTTCTGGCAAGAATCAAGTCATTTTTTTTAAAGGTTTTTTATGGGATAAGTGATATGGAATTTGGGATTTGGATCAAAAAGCAAAGGGTGCAATCCTATAATTTCGGAATTGCATTGAACAGTCTAAATCAACTGTTTTATTGAAAAATAAAGTTGGTGGTATTCAAAATTAGTTCATAATTTGCAGGCATTTTTAAAATAGCAGAATAATTTTTAGCAGAATAATAAAATAATTCTGCTATTAATCATTCTGCTATATTCACAATCTGTTGGTTTTGTAATATTATTTTATTGTCCGAAATTTTTGGTTTGCACCCAAAAGCACTGGTCGTGATATATTCGTTGCGGTTTGATTTTTCAGTGTAAAAATCTATCAACATACTGACAACATAGTTCAAGTTATTCATACCTCAGCGCGTCCACCGGATCGACGTTCGCGGCTTTTCGCGCAGGAAACACGCCAGCCAGCAAACCGATCGAGGTGAGCACTCCGATGGCAATAAATATCACTGTATTCGACAGCAGGGGGCGACCGAGAAACTGCATTGCGCCTTCCTGAGCCGGGATCATCCAGAATAGCTTCACAATTCCGATGGCGATCAACAGACCAACGCCGCCGCCGACGAGAGCGATCAGCATCGATTCAAAGATAAATTGAAAAATGATATCGCGCCTTTTAGCGCCAACCGCTCGCTTAATTCCGATCTCGCGGGTTCGTTCTTTGACCACGACATACATGATATTTGCCACGCCGACTCCCGCGATGATCAGGGTCATGGCGCCCACGACCGCGAGAAAAATATTGATTCCCAGAAACACGCGATTTTGAATTTTCACGAATTCAGCGATGTCCCAA
>JALOPY010000074.1 GCA_025453735.1 bacterium
AAAAAATATGAAGAAGGGATGCGATATTCGAAATTTTGCATGGACCGGCTGAACCAGGCAGAACAAAAATTAAAGAAACTGGTTAAAACAGAGAACGGTTTTCAACTGGATATTTTATAATTGTTCCTATACTCGTTAAGGTTTAGAATTTCAAGAAGAAATTTCCTAACAATGAGAAACAGAGCAAGCGGAGTTTAAATGGAGTTTTATAATGGCGCAATAATTCCTTAAAAAATTCTCCGTGAGTCTCCATTAGCTCGGTTACTCCTTGTAAGATTTTTTTGCTTTTTTTCCAATAGACTTTGAAATTACGATACAACGAGCAGATTACTGGAGATCGATGGTATGACTTTCGGTATCACGGGCAATACAACCAAAGACAGGCTGAAAGATGTTGTTCCTGGTTTGCTGAACTGGTTACACCAAAAAAATATTGATTATATTCTCGATTCTGAGCTGGCAAAATTTCTAAAACTTGACCAGACGGAATCGCATGGAAAATTGGAATCAATCGCTCTCCGCTGTGAAATTATTTTGGCGTTCGGAGGCGATGGCACATTTCTCTCTGCTGCTCGAGCGGTTGGCGCTTCCAACGTTCCAATTTTGGGAATCAACCTCGGCAGAATGGGATTTTTAGCCGAAGTCACGATTGATGAAATCTATGAAAGTCTTGAAGATATTTTAGATGCGAAATATACAATTCTGGAACGAATGGTCATCGAAGCGGTTATTCAGCAAAAGGAAATGTGCCGCACGTTTTATGCGTTAAACGATATTGTGATCGATAGAGGAGGATTTAGCCGGGTTTTTCGGATCGATGTGTTTATCGACGAGCTATTCCTCAATACATATTTGGGAGATGGGATCATTATAGCGACGCCAACCGGATCGACGGCATATTCGTTGTCAGCTAATGGTCCGATCCTGGATCCAACCCTAAGTTGTATGATTATCAATCCGATTTGCCCACACTCGCTGAGCGTCCGACCTGTCGTTATCCCGGATGATAGCAGAATCCGGATCGTCCCGTATGTGGAGGGAAAAATTATCACCATGAGCGTGGATGGTCAGGTGAGCCAGCAATTTTCCCGGGACAATGGGGCGGAAATCATCGTGCGAAAGGCACAACATAAAATCAGGTGGATTCGGCATACCAAACTGACTTTTTACGATCTGCTCCGAACCAAATTTAATTGGGGAATCGATAAGCGGATGTAACTTCTAAAAAATTTATTTGAATTGAGCACGTTTGACGATGAAAGAAATTGAACCTTCAACTCCGCTCATGGAGCAATATTTGGCCATCAAGGCAAAGCATAAAAATGCCGTGCTGTTTTATCGGATGGGTGATTTCTATGAAATGTTCTATGAAGACGCCAAAATCGCTTCCGACGTTTTGGGCATAACGCTCACTTCCCGCGCCCATGGCAAGACCGCCAAAGTCCCATTAGCTGGATTCCCGTATCATGCGTTGGACACCTATCTCACCAAAATGATCAAGGCTGGCTTCCGGGTTGCGATCTGCGAGCAGGTGGAGGATCCGAAGAAAGCTAAGACCGTTGTCAAACGAGATGTCATTGAGATTGTTACTCCGGGGACTACATTTTCCGAAGATATTTTAGTTTCCAATCGAAATAATTATCTGGTTTCGATATTTATAAAAAAGGAGACCTGCGGGCTGGCAGCGGCAGATGTTACAACTGGCGAATTTTTTGTCACCGAATTCGCCAGGGAAAAGTTGCAAGAGCAACTGCTTTCCATCCAGCCGTCGGAGATATTGGTCGCTGAAACCCAAATGAGTTATATCAAAACCAATCTCGCACTCAGCCAGGATATTTTTATCACCAATCGGGATGATTGGATTTTCAGTCGGGATTATGGGTATGAAATTTTAATCGATCAATTCAAAACCGCATCGCTCAAGGGTTTTGGCTGTGAAGACCTGGATGCCGGCATTGCCGCGGCTGGCGCGATCCTCAATTACTTGAAGGAAAATCAAAAGAACGAGCTCAGTCATATCTCGCAACTGCGGCGACGCTATGATTCCGATTATATGACGATCGATCCCACGACGCAGAAGAACCTGGAATTGGTGCAATCCCTGTCGCAACGAAATAATCGCGGCACCTTGCTGTCAGTGATCGATCAAACGCGAACCGCAATGGGCGGGCGTCGCTTGGTAAACTGGCTGTTAAATCCTTTGAATCAAATTCAGCCGATCAAGCTGCGACTTGACGCGGTCGAAGATTTTCTTGCGAAGGAAATCTTGCGGAAAAATCTACAAGAAATTTTGAGCCAAATCGGTGATATGGAGCGCTTGATCTCAAAGATCACAACTGGCAGAGCCAACGCCCGCGACCTGATTGCATTAAAATCTGCCTTAAAATTAATACCGGATTTCAAATCACATCTTCTTGGAGCTGAATCTGAATACAGTCGCCGCATCCAGGAAAACCTGCACGAGATTAGCGAAGTCGTGGATGAAATCGAAACAGCAATCGTCGATGAGCCGCCGCTTGCGATGACAGAAGGTGGGCTGATTCGGCAAGGCTTTCATGCGGAATTGGACCGCCTGCGGGACATCGCGCACTCGGGCAAAGACTGGATTGCTCGCCTTCAAAAAACCGAACGAGAGCGAACCGGAATTCCTTCATTGAAAGTCAGCTATAACAAAGTATTTGGCTATTACATCGAAATTACGAAACCGCATCTCGCCAAAGTCCCCCAGGATTTTATTCGCAAACAAACCCTGGTGAATGCTGAACGATTTATTACGCCGGAACTCAAGGAATATGAAGAGCAGGTGCTTGGTGCGGAAGAAAAAATTATCGCTCTGGAATATGAATTGTTTGACCAGGTTCGAAATCTTGTTGCGCGCAACGTGAAAGAAATTCAACAAAATGCCAGCCTGTTGGGCGAGCTGGATTGCCTCTTGAATTTTGCTGAGATCGCACGAGACAATAGCTATAGCAAGCCGAGCATTACGTCGAACGATGAAATTATAATCAAGAACAGCCGACACCCGGTCGTTGAAAGGCTGCTGCCTCCTGGCGAATCGTTTGTTCCCAATGATGTCCAGTTGAATAATAACAGCGACCAGATTCTCATTATCACGGGACCGAATATGGCGGGCAAATCGACCTATTTGCGCCAGGTTGGCTTGATCGTGTTGCTCGCACAGGTTGGTAGTTTCGTGCCTGCCAGCTCAGCAAAAATCGGACTGGTGGATAAAATTTTCACCCGAGTCGGCGCTTCGGATAATCTCGCTGCTGGAGAAAGCACTTTTTTGATGGAGATGAATGAAACTGCCAATATTCTGAATAACGCGACGCCGAAAAGCCTGATCCTGCTCGATGAGATCGGCAGGGGCACCAGCACTTTCGATGGACTTTCCATCGCCTGGTCGGTGGCAGAATATCTCCACAACACATCCGAAATCGCGGCGAAAACTTTATTTGCAACCCACTATCATGAATTAACGGAACTTGAATTGATTCTGCCTCGTGTAAAAAACTACAATGTCGCGGTTAAAGAGTGGGGGGATAAGGTAATATTTTTACGGAAAATCCTCCCTGGTGGCTGCGACCATAGTTATGGCATTCAGGTTGCGCAATTGGCGGGTCTTCCGGCACGGGTCATCGAGCGGGCAAAAGAAGTGCTCTCCAATCTTGAAGCCGATGAGCTCGCACCCGATGAAAGACCAAGACTGGCGCGGCATGATGTAGATGATTGGCAAAAAACGCCGATTGCTCAGCTCGATCTTTTTGCCAGGCAGGAATTGCAAATCCGACTAAAATTGGAAAATATCGACGTTAATAAACTAACGCCGCTGGACGCGTTGAACAAATTGCATGAGTTAATCCAAATAATTGATCAGAAAAATCAGGTCCTAATAGAGAGATAGATTATGCGCATACTGAGATTGACAGCGATGGTGTTAATTGGTCTCACCTTTATAATAAAGGATGGGTACGGTGGAAAAATAGTAACAGCAAAATATGCCGGCGAATTTATTGCAACTGGCGTCGGCGCCAGGGCATTAGGTATGGGGGGGACGTTTGTGGCGATTTCTGAAGATATTACCGCCGGGTACTGGAATCCTTCAGCGTTAGCCAAAATTCAATATCCTCAGATTGCCGCCATGCATGCCCAGCGATTTGCTGGGATTGTGAATTATAATTATGGGGCAATCGCCCTGCCAATTGGCAACAAAAGCAGCATCGCGGTTTCGTTGATCCGCCTGGGCGTCGATGATATTCCCAATACCACCGAAGCATTGCTCGATTACGGAGCGGATGGAATTCCCGGCACGGGTGATCTGGGCGAGGGCAATGGCAAAATCGACGACAACGAGCGACTTGATCCGAACAAAGTCTTCTACTTCAATTCAGCCGAATATGCATTTTACGTGAGTTATGGCATCCGGAAGAGTGAGCGATTTTATTACGGCGGCAATGTCAAACTCATTCGCAAGGGAATTGGCGAGAACTCGGCTTATGGCATGGGTTTTGATTTTTCATGCTTGTGGCAGCCCTATTCGCATCTCAACATTGGAGCAAATTTGCAGGATGTGACAACTACATTATTAGTCTGGGACACAGGCAGAAAGGAAGCGATCACCCCGACGGCTAAAATCGGTGCTGCTTATATCTGGGAATCTCCCAAAATCATGGGACAACTCATTCCCGCATTTGATATGGACGTTCGATTTGAAAACCGAAGATATTCCGCTCAATATAACCTGGGGAGCGTCAGCTTTGATCTGCATGCTGGCATGGAATATCGGTTCAAACAGCTGCTGGCATTTCGGACTGGCCTGGATACCGGTCGTTTCACAGCCGGATTTGGCATTAAATTGCCGAAGCTAAATATCGATTATGCGTTCCTCCGGCATTATGACCTCGGCGACACCCATCGCATCTCGCTCATTTTGACTATTGAGGAGAATAAATTTAAGCGACGCTGATTCCTATTCTAAACAGAAAGTGCAAGAAAATCGCCCATTCAATTTCTGGCAGATGTGAAAACAGTTATAATATGAGGAAGCTTTAAAATAATCGCCAATAACGGATTTTATGAAGTAATTTCAAAATTAGGGGCGTTGAAAAATATCGCCACAATATATTGTGGCACAATCAGGAAAAGGTCTTATTAAAGACCTTTTTATTTATCCTGACAGGGGTAACTATTTAAAAAAAAAAGAAAAACAATGAAAAAAATGTTTGACAAATTCAAAAAAATTTTGTATACTCTAAGTCAATTTAAACTTGTTAGTTATTATTGATTATTGAAAATGGCGGAAATATGATTACAAGTATGACTGGATTTGGTCGTGGTGAGTTGAGAAAAAATGGTTATGAGATTGCGACGGAAATACGATCAGTAAACAATCGATTTTTAGATTTGCAATTGAAGCTTCCGAAAAGCTATTCGCATCTTGAAAATGAAGTGAAGACGCTGGTGCGAAACTATGTCAATCGAGGGCGAGTCAATGTTTTCGTCAGTTTGAAAAGCAATGACGAGAATAACGGTTCCGGGCTCACGATAAATTTGGAGCCAGCCAGGGTTTACTGGAAGCTCATCAAACGATTGAAAAAAGAGCTGAAAATTCCTGGTAAAGTTAAATTTGATCATTTGCTGCACTTCACTGATGTTTTTGCTTATGAAGAAGATAGCGGCTTCAATCAGGAACTCTGGGAAATGATCGAACAGACTTTGACGACCGCGCTGGAAAATTTGCAGCAGATGCGAAAACAGGAAGGGGCAGAATTGGCAAACGATTTGATTGCCCGAATCAGTGCCTTAGATGAGAGGATACTTGAAATCGAGAAAATTTCAAAACAACGCACGGGCGATGACCTGGCAAAATTGCGGGAGCGAGTGAAAGAGATTTTGTCGAATGGTGAATTTGAAGAATCGCGCCTGGACATGGAAATCGCTCTGATGGTCAATCGAATGGATGTTACGGAAGAATGTGTGCGATTTCATAGTCACAATAAAATGTTTTTAGATATGTTTCAATTTGAAGAGGCAGCCGGGCGCAAGATGAATTTTCTGCTGCAGGAGATGACGCGCGAGGCAAATACAATTGGCGCAAAAGCCAATCACGCTGATATTGCACACCTGGTTGTCGATATTAAAGAAGAGATCGAGAAGATCAGGGAACAGGTTCAAAATATTGAATAACTGAAAATAAAAAAGGGCGCTGAACAAGATGATTAGTATCGGTTATCGAAATTACATTGCAAAGCATCGCATTATTTCCGTGATCTCGCCAGTTTCCCGGCCAACGAAAAATATGATTAACGGAGCTCGTGAGGCTGGCAGGCTGGTTGATGCGACAATGGGAAAAAAAACAAAATGTGTCATCATTACGGATAGCAACCATGTCATTCTATCAGCCAATTCGCCTGATACAATCGTTCATCGCATCCAGGTTGCGAGCAAAAAGCCGATTCAATCCGAGGAAGAGCATTTATAATTTATGAAAGGATTGCTCGTTATTTTATCGTCACCTTCTGGTGGCGGAAAAACTTCGGTCATTCACAGGATAATAGAAAAATGCGACGGGAATTTCGTATATTCAATATCCGCAACAACCAGGCAGCCGCGTCCTGGAGAGAAAAATGGCAAAGATTATTTTTTCCTGACCCAGCAGGAGTTCGAAGATAATATAAAAAAAGATTTACTTTTGGAATGGGAACAAGTTCATGGGTATTGGTATGGTACGCCGAAATCCTACGTCGAACAAGCCATAGCTGCTGGAAAATTTGTTCTTTTGGATATCGATGTCAATGGAGCGCTGCAAATCGCTCAGAAATTTCCACATAATACGCTGACGATTTTTGTTGCGCCGCCTTCGCTGGATGAGTTGATTCAGCGGTTGCGCAACCGAAAAACAGAATCAGACAATGAGATTGATAGGCGCCTAAAGCGGATTCCACTGGAAATGGAGCAATCGAAACGGTTTGATTATGTCGTTATTAATGAAAAATTAGAAAACACAGTTGCAGAAATTGTCAAAATAGTTCAGGCAAATCAGAAGAAAAACCTGGTTTCAGATCATTTAGAATAAATTTTTTGGAGGTTCAAAAAGATGTCAAGCACATTACAATTGACTGAGTTAGTAAAAGGTTGTGAAAATATTTATGAAGCAATCGTGATTATTTCCAAACGAGCCAAACAGATCAATGAGGAACAGAAACGCATTATCGAAGTCGAGACAATTATGGATGATTCAATCGATAATTATGATGATGAAGAAGAAGAAATCGAAGAAGTGAGCGAAGTCGAACGAAAGATTATCAAACTGCCAAAACCAACCGAGATGGCAATTCAGGAAATGTTGTCAGGAAAGATCCAATGGGATTACGGCATTGAGAAAAACCTTGAGGAACGCGATAATTAATCATGCTCTCCTCGAAGAAAATACTCATTGGCGTCACGGGCGGTATCGCAGCCTATAAGACATGCGAAATCATTCGAGAGCTGAAGCGGAATCACGCCGACGTCCGAGTGGTGATTACAGAAGCAGGGACGAAATTTGTAACGCCGCTGACGCTCGCAACGTTGTCGGAAAATCCGGTTTTAACGGACATGTTTGACAAGGCTGCATCGAATACGACGATTCATATTGAATTCGCCAGATGGGCAGATGTGATCCTTATCTGTCCGGCAACGGCAAATACGATTGCCCGGATTGCCAATGGATTTGCCGATAATTTATTAACGACCCTGGCGCTGGCGACCACATCGCCCGTCATCTTATGCCCGGCGATGAACAAGGAGATGTATCAAAATCCGATGTACCAGAGGAACGCGGAGCGGCTGAAGCAAGCCGGTCATATTTTTGTTGAATCTGAAGTTGGCGAATTAGCCTGTGGTGAATACGGCTGGGGAAGATTGGCAGATGCTCCTCATATCATTAATGCAGTAAAAAGAGCTCTGCTTGGAACCAAAGAGTTAGCTGGAAAAAAAATGCTCATCACAGCAGGTCGCACTGAGGAGCCATTGGATCCGGTACGTTTCATAACGAACTATTCATCGGGCAAGATGGGATTTGCAGTGGCAGAAGCGGCAGCATTGCGAGGAGCAGAAGTTACGCTGATCAGCGGACCAAATGATCTGACGCCGTTTGATGGAATTAACTACATCGAAATCCAGACCAGTGACCAGATGGCAGCAGCAGTTGAACGAGTGCTACCGGATCAAGACATCGTCGTGATGGCAGCGGCAGTGGCAGATTTTAAGCCTGTTGCATACTCGGCGCAGAAGTTGAAGAAAAAAAAATTTGCAGCATCAATTGAACTGGAACGAACCAAGGATATTTTAAAAAAAAGCTTCGTGATAAAAATCTTGACTTCATCGTTCTGAATAATCCATTGGAGCCAGGAGCTGGATTTCGATCGGACACGAATATTGTAACCATAATTGATAATTCTGGAAACATCGAGCAATTGCCGCAACTGAGCAAAAGCCAGGTCGCGACAAAAATTATGGATAAGATAATTAAGAATTTTGCATAGATTTCCCCAAATTGAACATATAATCGGTAATAATATAGTGATACAAAGAGTTTATGGAAAACTCAGAACAAATTGAAATAACAAGTTTGCTTGGCGATATCAGGAATTATTTTTCCTGGCACAAAGATCTATATGGTGACAGTGTTTACCTGGATTATGATCTGGCTGCCCTAACGACAACCAGTCAGGAGCGAAAGCAATATCTGGTGCGCAAGCTGGCTCATAGCATTAAAAATTGCCAGCGATGCAATCTTGCAAAACAGCGCACCCAGGTTGTTTTGGGCGATGGCAATCCAAATTCCAATATCCTTATCATTGGCGAGGCGCCAGGATTCAATGAGGATCGAGAAGGCAAAGCTTTTGTCGGACAAGCAGGACAACTTTTAGATAAGATTCTAACAGCAATTCAGTTATCACGCGCCAATCTCTATATTACGAATGTGGTGAAGTGTCGTCCGCCCGAGAACCGAAATCCATTGCCCGATGAGTGCGATGCCTGTTTTCCAATTCTGCAACAGCAGGTGAAGATAATTGAACCACGCTATATCCTGATATTGGGACGAGTGGCTGCCAGTGTTCTTTTAAAAACCGAGGATTCAATAGCAAATTTGCGAGGCAAGGTTTACGATATTTTCAATGCAAAGGCGATTGTAACCTATCATCCAGCGGCATTATTGAGAGACCCGGGATTAAAACGCAGCACCTGGGAAGATGTTCAACAGTTTCAGAAGTTATATCAATAAAAAAATATGGAATTAGCAAGAAAAGAAGAATCAAAAATTCAGCGCATTCCCCCTCAGGACATCGAAGCAGAAATGGCGGTTATCGGCGCCATGTTTCTCGATAGCGATGCTGTCGGAAAATCGCTGGAACTGCTGGATGAAAGCTGTTTCTACAAGACAGTGCATCAAAAGATTTTCAGAGCAGCGGTTGAGCTTTACGATCATCAGGAACCGATCGATATTATCACGATGGGTGATGCGTTGAAGCGCAAGGGTCAGTTAGAAGATGTCGGGGGCAACTATTATTTAGTTCAGTTATCAGAAAAAGTGCCGTCCGCAGCGAATGTGGAATACTATGCAAAGATCGTGCTCGAAAAAGCGCTGCTAAGAAAATTGATTACTGCGATGGTTGATATCACCAATCGGGCGTATGAACACAAAGGCGATGTCTATGGTCTGCTCGATGGCGTGGAAAAGGAAGTTTTTGTTTTATCCGAGCGCCGGTTGAAAAAAGGCTTTGTTTCCATCTATCAAACGATGCACGAAACATTCGAACGAATCGAGAGCTTCCACGGTAAAGCTGGCGGTGTCACTGGCGTTCCATCCGGCTTTGTTGAATTGGATGAAAGAACATCCGGCTTTCAAAACTCGGATTTGATCGTCGTGGCAGGAAGACCTTCGATGGGCAAAACTGCTTTTTGTTTGAATATCGCCCGAAATGCAGCAGTGCAATACGGAATTCCGGTCGGTGTCTTTAGCCTGGAAATGGCTTCCTATCAGCTCGCGATGCGAATGCTTTGCAGCGAAGCACGGGTCGATTCCCATGCTGTCAGAACGGGAAAATTGCCCAAGGATGATTGGCAAAAATTGAGCATGTCAGTTGGCGTTCTTGCTGAGTCTCCGATATATATTGATGACACGCCGGCGTTGAGCATTTTGGAAATAAAAGCAAAAGCCCGACGGTTGAAATACGAGAAAAAAATTGGCTTGCTCATCGTGGATTACATGCAACTGGTTCAAGGTCCTCCAAGTAGTGAAAGCCGTCAACAGGAAATTTCTGCAATATCGCAGTCACTAAAAGCATTGGCAAAGGAACTCACGATTCCTGTTATCGCCCTGTCTCAGTTGTCACGAGCTGTTGAATCTCGGGGTGGCGACCGCCGACCCATGCTATCAGATTTGAGAGAATCTGGTGCGATAGAGCAGGACGCAGATGTTGTAATATTTATCTATCGCCCAGAAGTGTACGGCAGAACCGAAGAAGAGGGGATTGCAGAAATTATCATCGGAAAACAGCGCAGCGGTCCTATCGGAACTGTCAAATTAGCATTTGTTAAAGAATACGTACTGTTTGCCAATCTTAGCAGGATCTATGAAGAGCAAGAGTACGCTCAACCTTTTTAGAATCCACATCACGAGATTGCACCTTATTTTCTGGTTGGGTTGGTTATGGAAGAAAAATATAAAAAGAGCTTAGAGAATTTAACTCATAAAATTCGATTGTACAATCATGGGTTTGATGTTGATTTGCTCAAGCGCGCCTATAATTTTAGCTATGAAGCTCACAAAGATCAGTTACGGAAATCAGGCGAACCCTATTTTGAGCATCCATTGGAAGTCGCTAAAATTTTAGCAAACCTCAAAATGGACCTGGGTACAATTTGTGGCGCTTTGCTTCACGATGTGGCAGAGGACACAGGCATCACCCTCGAAGAAGTAAACGAGGAATTTGGCCCTGAAATAACCACGCTGGTCGATGGCGTCACCAAGATCAGTGAGCTAAAATTTGATAGCATCGAAAAGCGCCAGGCAGAGAACTTTCGCAAGATGATCATTTCTATGGTGAAAGATATTCGGGTTATCTTGATAAAGTTCGCCGACCGGCTGCACAACATGCGCACGATTGACTACCTGCCGGAACGGAAGCGAAAACGGATCGCACTGGAGACCCTTGATGTTTATGCTGCATTGGCGCATCGGCTGGGAATTGCCAAACTTAAGTGGGAATTGGAGGATTTGGCATTCAAAACCCTGAATAATCCGGCTTATGAAGACCTGGTGAATAAGGTCATCGAGAAACGGGATGAAAGAGAAAAATATATCAAACGTCTCACAACTCCAATTCGCAAGGAGCTAAAGAAACTAAACATCGAGTGCAATGTCACAGGTCGTCCCAAACATTTTTACAGCATCTATACGAAGATGCGGCGCAGACAATTGCCATTCGAGGAGATCTACGATCTTCTGGCAATCCGGATCATTGTGAAAAAGATTGAAGATTGCTATTATGCCCTGGGCGTGGTTCATAGCTTATATTTCCCGGTAAACGAAAGTTTCAATGACTACATCGCAACGCCCAAATCGAATATGTATCAATCACTGCACACGACAGTGATCGGTCCGGACGGAAAAATGATCGAGATTCAAATCCGCACCGAAGAAATGCATCGAACGGCTGAGGAAGGAATCGCTGCCCATTGGCGTTACAAAGAGGGCAGAGTAAAAGAAGAAGAAATTGATAAGCATTTTATCTGGCTGCGCCGCGTGCTAGAGTGGCAGCAGGATGCGCCTGATTCGACAGAATTCATGGAAAATTTGAAAATCGATCTGTTCCATGATGAAGTTTTTGTATTTACACCAAAAGGGGATTTGTATCGATTGCCGGCTGGCTCCACACCCGTTGATTTTGCGTTTGCGATTCACACGGATGTCGGTTATCACTGCCTGGGCGCAAAAGTGAATAGCAGAATTGTCCCACTCAACCATCAATTGCGGAGCGGGGACACGGTTGAGATCATCACATCACAGGCGCAGCATCCCAACCAGGATTGGATTAAATTTGTCAAGACTACCAAAGCCCGTACCAAAATTAAGCATTGGGTTCGTGACTCGATGTTCGAGCAGAGCCTTAAGCTGGGCGAGGAAATTCTTGTCAAAGAATTTAAAAAATATAATATCAAACGAAGTGAAGAAGAACTGGTAGAAATCGCCCAGTCCTATGGTTTGTCCGACGTCAATCAATTGTACGCGACGATTGGACGTGGGGATATCCCGATTCAGGGAATTATTCAAAAAGTAGCTCCAGAAAAACTCGAGCAGCTCAAAGGCGAAACGCTGCTGCGACGATTCATTCGCCGAGCCACCACTCCTGAAAAAGGAGTTCGAGTTCAGGGGATCGAAAACATGTTGATCAATTTTGGCAAGTGTTGTCAACCCGTGCCTGGAGATCGGATCATTGGATTTATTACGAAAGGAAGGGGGGTGGTCGTCCACCGAACCGATTGCAAAAACATTTTTGATTTGATGAAAAATCCCGATCACAGTATCGATGTCGAGTGGGATGTCGATAAAGACAAACGATTTTTAGTGAGATTGTATATGGTCGCGCATAACAGGCTTACTTTTTTGCGTGACGTTACGGACGCGATCTCGACCACCAACGCAAACATCGTAAACGTGGCACTTAAAACCGAGGATTTATTGGTTCATAATAATATGCTCGTAGAAGTTAGGAATCTAAAACATTTAACAAATATAATCCACAGAATCAGCAAGATAAAAGGAATGATTAATGTCGAGCGATTAAATGGAAGCGATACCGGCTTCTCAAAACTGGAAGAAGGGGCTTCCATAAATGAGACAGACGGAAATGTTCAATTTGAAATTAAATCATAACGCTTTTTAGTCAGATAAATTCACAAATACCTGATACGACGACAAAAGGAGTGCAGTGCCTTTATGCACTGCAAGTTGCGATCCATAAAGGGATCGCACTCCGCGGTTTTTCCAATCTGACTAACTAGTAATAATTAACTGCTAAAAAATATAAGGAGCAGAATCGATGAAGCAAACGATAACCAAGAAGGACGTGGCAAAACGAACAGCGAAACTGGTGGGGGAAAAAATCTATTTGACCGAAAAAGTTGTTGACGGTGTTTTTACGACATTGCGTGAGTTCATGTCAGAAGCTGAACCCGAAGTTCGAATCGAGATCCGTGATTTTGGTGTCTTTGAAGTGAAAACGACGAAACCGAAACCAAAAGCTCGAAATCCCAAAACTGGTGAAATTATCTACGTTCCTGCTCGACGCAAAACTCATTTTAAAGCAGGCAAGCTTTTAAAAGAAGTGCTAAAACAACCACTGAAGTAATAAAAAAATCATAATAAAAGCCGTCAGTCATCGAATCAGTCTGGCGGCTTTTCAATGCAAAAAAGAATGATTATCAAAGGGCGCATTTTAGCGATCGATCATGGGCAGCGACGCATCGGGATGGCGATCAGCGATCCATTTCGGATTACAGCGCAATCACTTCCTACGCTGACAATTCAGAATTCAGAAGAACTGTTTTCGGTGATTAAAAATATTATCCAGGAGCAGAGTGTCGCTGAAATTGTCGTCGGCATGCCGTATAATCTTAAGGGCGAAAAAACCGCGTCGGCTGAAAATGTTGAGAAATTTATTCTGCAATTGAAAGCAACATTTCAACTGCCAGTTCATCAATGGGATGAGCGATGGTCCACTATCGAAGCGCATCGGACCATTCGGGAGATGGGAAAATCACCCAGTCGCAACAAAGAAAAAGTCGATCAAGTTGCAGCTCTGATCATTTTGCAATCATTTTTGAATTACTTGAGCAATAACCCGTAATCTAAATTTTTCAGGACGTGAGATTAAATAAATTGACCATTTCCGAATTTACGATAACTGCAAGCAACGACAATCGGACAATCAATTGGGTAAGTTATTTTATCTCACGTCCTAAACTAGGTTGAAGTCAATCGCCCATAGCAATCAGGAAGGACTGGCAGGCAGGCAGGAATAGAATGAAAAAAAATTTATTACTTTCTTTAACAACAGGTGTTCTTCTTTCCCTTGCTTTTCCGCCGCTGAAATTTGGCTTCCTGGCTTACATTGCTTTGGTTCCGCTGTTCTTTTTATTAGAAGATAAAAACTACAAAGAATCCATCCGCTGGGGATTCCTCACCGGACTTTTTATCAACCTGGGAACCCTATATTGGATAAGCTGGGTAACCGTTCCGGGAGCCATTGCCGCAATATTGTATCTGCCGATTTTTGTGATAATTTATTCCTTGCTTCACACGTTTATCCGACTGCGGTTGGGCGAGAAATATCTTTATCTTTGTGTGCCTTTTTTATGGACCGGCGTCGAATATTTGAGAGCCCTTGGCGTATTAGGATTCCCCTGGTGCTCATTAGCCTATACGCAAAGCTATTACCTGTCACTCATCCAGTACGTCAGTTTTAGCAGCGTTTACGGCGTGTCATTTTGGGTGGCGACAATCAATGTTGTGATTTTATCGCTGTTACGAAACTTGGCTGATCTAAAAAAAATAATTTTGTATTTTGCAATTTTGATAACATTATTTATTATTCCCTGGATTTATGGCAAGATCGTAGTGCCGAACGATGAAAACGTTCCTGAAGAAAAAATTCGAGTCGCTTTGATCCAGGGAAATATAGATCCCTATTTGAAATGGGATGATGCATTCTTGGAATCAAACCTGCAAATTTATGAAGAGATGACGCGCAAAGCGGCTGAAGCAAAACCTCAGCTCATCATCTGGCCAGAGACAGCAGTTCCGGACTATCTGCGGGTTTCAAATTTATACTTAACAAAGCTGCGGACACTGCTGTCGGAACTGGAGATTCCCTTGATAACCGGAGCTCCTGATTTCCGTTACCTCAACGACGAAACCTATGAAACGTACAATGCAGCTTTTCTTTTGCGGCCTAACTCCGGATCATTCGATGCTTATCATAAAATACACCTTGTCCCATTTGGCGAGCGTGTCCCATTTACCGAGGCACTTCCTTTTTTGAAGGATTTGTTAGAAAGCCTGGAAATGGGGGAGGGCAACTTTTCAGCAGGTCATCAAGTCATATCATTTAGGGTGCCGGTGAATTTCGATCAAATAGATTCAGGTGAAAATACAAATCAACGCAGTTACATTAACGTACCGGTCATAATTTGCTTCGAGTCGCTTTTTCCGGAGATGTCTCGAAATTTTATTCAGGCGGGTGCGGATATCCTGGTTATTATTACCAACGATGCCTGGTTCAAAAAAAGCGCGGCTCCATTCCATCATGCCCAGATTGCAGTATTCCGCGCTATAGAAAATCATGTGAGCATCGCAAGATGCGCCAATACCGGTGTTTCCATGTTTATTGATCCGTACGGCAGAACGCAACAATCTTCCCGCATTTTTGAAAAAGCGATTCTTGTCGATGATATTCTGTTAAAGCGTGACACTACGTTTTTTACCAAATATGGGAATGTTTTTACTATTGCAATAACACTGTTAAATATCGCGCCTCTGATTGCAGCCTTATTTTTCCCAAGAAAACATGGAGAGCACACATCACAGGAGCCAACAATTTCGATCATGTAATTCCCTCCCTGAAATTATACTTATTGATGATTATTTCCGGGAACTGCCACGGTGAGATGGAATTTAACATACGATGATTAATCATGAGCGCCAGCTCCAAATGAAAGTTGTTGAATGTCATCTCATGATAGCAGGAACTTCGAATAAATTCAGCAACGAGATTTTATGAAAGAATCCGAGAAGGAGTGGTTTAATTGTTCTGGAAAAATTTTAAAATAATCCATATAATTTTTATCCTTGGAATTACATCTGCGGGTTATTCCCAGCAGAATTATTTTTTGACATTAAGCTCCATAAAGGCAAGACCATTAGCGATGGGCGGCGCTTATACCGCGATCGAGGATGACATTGTTTCTACGTTCTATAACCCTGCAACATTGAGCATGCACCAGGCGAAAAAAGATTTTCGAGTCACTTTCTTTTTTAATCCGATCGGATCTGCCACTATGATATCCGGACTGGCGCAACAAAATGATAATGAGCCGGAAATTGGCAATCAATTCTTAAAATCAATTGGCTTGCTGGTCAAAGGTCTTGTTTTCACGGCAAAATTTGTTGATATATCTTTTGTTTTGAATGAGCAGTTGATCGATGCAAACACAATGTTTCAGCAGAAACAGTTTTTTGATGATTGCGATATCTGGAGCAACAGCTATCAAACACTTGCAACACGAATCAAGCTGGCGGATAAAGTCGCCATTGGAGTCGCGGGAAGCTATTACACCCAAAAAGTTGACAGCGAAAAACGACGGGGCTTTGGATTTAGTTATGGAATTTTGTTGAAGCCCGCGCCGTATTTAAATGTCGGACTGGCGTTCATCGATTTTCCGCAACAAATTCCTGACGTCCGCTTGCCGCTGGAGCGGATCGCAGACCAGACCATGAATATCGGCGTTGCTTATCGCCCCTTTTCCGGCACGATTTTTTCTCTCGACATCAAAAACCTGACTGAAGAACAACAGAACAATGTCAGGGAAGCACATTTCGGATTTGAACAGAATATTTTCTCAATCATGGCAATTCGATGTGGATATTTTCAAGAAAAATTTTCGAATCATCGAACCTACTCGGCTGGCTTCGCGCTATTCGATTCTAATCTGATTTTTTCAAAAGAAAGGCAGTTTGATCACCCTCAATTCATTTTAAACTATTCTTTCATTCACCAAAAAAAAGAT
>JALOPY010000075.1 GCA_025453735.1 bacterium
CGGGCGATTAGCTCAGTTGGTTAGAGTACCGGTCTCACATACCGGGGGTCACTGGTTCAACTCCAGTATCGCCCACAAAAACTAGTTGAAGTTAAAAAATCGAGGATTTGAATATCGTCAAATAATATTCACATACGAACAAGAACTTCATTCGCTTGAACGCCTGGTTCTAATCGCAAATCAGCTAAATTACTGGAGCTGATAAAGAAATATTTTTGAAGCAATTGGACCTTCGCAAGGTTGGTTGATCTCGATTTAATGGTTTAGCAAATTTTTGGTGTTACGCCACGAATTTTGATCCCGAACATCAATTACTAATAAAATATTTGTTTATATGGGTAGCCCAACTAATTCAGTTGGGTTTTTCGTTTAGCACGAGATTTAAACAATTACCAGAAACTGAAACAGAGTTACAATTCCTATTTTGTACGATTGGAGGTGAACAAGAATGGA
Organism: bacterium; assembly: GCA_025453735.1. Lineage (GTDB taxonomy): Bacteria > Zhuqueibacterota > Zhuqueibacteria > Thermofontimicrobiales > Thermofontimicrobiaceae > JALOPY01. The sequence goes on from JALOPY010000075.1 coordinate 454, forward strand.
AGATCGTGAAACCGGGACAGTAAAATGGTTTAATAGCAATAAGGGATTCGGCTTTATCACGCGTGAAAATGGCGATGACATTTTTGTCCATTTCAGTGCTATTCGTGGTGATGGATTTCGATCTCTTGAAGAGCAGCAACGAGTCGAATTCACCGTCGCACAAGGTGATAAGGGTCTTCAGGCTCAAGATGTCATCGCTTTACCTTAATACGAAATGCGACGATGTGCTGCTAACTTTTATCGCAATATAACCGTGAAAAGGAGTTTATTATGAACATTTATATCGGCAACCTATCGCAAGAAGTCACCGATGATGATCTGCGCCAGGCTTTTGAATCCTTTGGCAATATCACATCAGCCAAAGTTATTAAAGACAGGTTTAGTGGGGAATCCCGGGGATTTGGTTTTATTGAAATGCCTGACAAGCAGGAGGCGATGACTGCTATGGAAAGCCTCAATGGGGCTGAATTAAAGGGCAAAAAGATTATGGTGAGCGAAGCCAAGCCTCGCGCTGAAAAACGTCGCGGTGGTTCAGGCGGTGGTGGTGGAAGGCGAAGAAGTGGCGGTGGCGGAAGTGGCAGTGGCGGCGGCAATCGCTGGTAATCCCGTTATTAATAGCTGATCGCCAGGAAACTTTTAGGCCACTTTGATTCGTATCAACTAAAGTTTTCAGTTTTGATCTAACTTAAAAAAGCCTCTGTTATTTGGTACAGAGGCTTTTTTGCATTTTATTGTATCGGAATTTCAAAGTTAAAGCAAAAAAATTTATAGTAAAACCCTACAAGGAGTATCGGAGTTAACGGATACTCTTCGAGCACAGGAAATCACGGAGATATTCTTTGGAATTATTTGGCGATTTTAAAACTCCGCTTCAACTCTGCTTCCTCCGGTTCTCCTTGTTGGGAATTAAAAAAAAAATAATTTCCGAAGCTATGTTCTTTCTGAGTATTTCAATTATTGAAACAATTCCCGCCGAAATGCTTCTTTCAATTCCTCCTGCAACGGGAAAAGAACAATATCCCGCGACTGGCTTTTGGTAATTCGCCGTTCTAAAATTTCATTAATATCGGCTGCGGTGTGCGAATACATTCGACAAAAAATCGTTGTTTGCTTCAATCGGGGAGGACCGTTCAGCTTCATCGAAATTGCCAAATTCAAATTGGCAATATCGTTATCCGAACAGGCAAAAATGAACATCTGCTTTTTTGATGACCGGTCCAGTTTTGCCAGCTTATGCCAGAGCACGGGACTATTCATGTCCAAAAATTCTGGCTTATGAACTTTGCAGAGTTCCTCAATTTTTTCGGATGTCCAATTGTATTGCAGTTTCTCCAGATCGAAAGTCGATTTTGCTTTAAGCGTGGTAATGAAAATTTCATCTTTGATATTTCGTTCCTCATCCAGAACAAGGTGAGAATAAAGCATCTGTCCAAACCGACCGAAACCGAGAATTATAAAAATATTCCCACCGGGGCTAAGCAACTCCTTTTCTTTAATCCAGTTATTGTACAGTCTCCGGGTGACGCATTGATAACCATTGAACAAAATCACATCAGCGAATTTCTTCTCTCGAAATATCGTCGCTTCAAAATTAGCGTGGAGATTGAGATCGCCCAGGTGACAAAATATCTTGAACGCTTCAGATTTTTTTTCAATATCGAGGATTTCCACCAAAGCATTCAAGTTCGCCAGGTCAAGATTCGTCGTTAAAAAGATGCGACTTGCCGTCTGGATTTTTGCTTTCATTAATACAGGCAATTTCGTGAAATCACTTTTTAGCCACCATGTTGTTCGATCCTTTGACAGCAGCTCACGATACGAATTGTTGGCGTCTTTTTCAATGATGACAATGCGATGTCTTTTGGGTGAATAACTTTTTACCAATTCATAGATAAGCTTTCCATTTCTGCCAAGTCCACAAATGATGGTGTGGCCTTTGAGCGAGGGGACGAGGTGACTGAAAATCTTTTCCTGGACAACCTGGTAAACAAAACTTACTGTAACCAAAGGAGCCAAAAAATAGCAAACCCAAAGCGTGATCATAAAAAATTGTGATCCGCCATGCGGAAAGCCGGTATCGAGTCCGCCAACCAGGAACAATTCAATCGAAAAATAAAACGCCTGAAAATATTTTTCAGGATACGAATCGATGACCATGTCGGTATGAAGAAAGGATATCCACGCGGAAAAGAAGACAATTAGCACCAATAGCGGTTTCCAATAGCGAGTAATGAATGATACCATACTATTTTGCCAGTTCTCCAATATTTATTTTCTTAAAAAAAGCACGCTGCAAAGCAGAATCGATTATTCTTCAGCCCAAATTTGAACGAGATTCACAATCACATCCACAGCTTTACACATATCTTCGATTGAAATCCATTCTAATTTTGAATGAAAATTATGACCGCCAGTAAAAATGTTTGGGGTCAGCAAGCCTTCAAAAGAAAGCTTGGCGCCGTCCGTTCCGCCGCGAATGATGCTTCGTTTCGGCTCGATGCCACTCCGCCGGACCGCTTCCAGGGCTGACTCCACAACCTGCGGCGCTTTGTCCAGTCGATATTTCATGTTTCGATAGGATTCTTCAACCGTAAAATTTAATTTTGCGCCGGGATAATTTTTCATGACGTCGTCAATCAAATCTTTTAAAAATTGTTCATGCTGTTTCAATCCGTCAACAGAAAAATCGCGGATCAATAATTTAATTGTCGTTTCCTCCACGCCGCCCATGATGGAATTGGGATGGACATAGCCTTCCCGCTGCTCCGTAGTTTCGGGAGATAGCCTGTCATGGGGCAGGCTATCGATTATTTGGGCGGCAATTTTAATGGAGCTGATCATTTTATTTTTTGCATAACCCGGATGAACATTTTTGCCAGTAATTTTTATTGTTACCGCATCAGCGCAAAACGTCTCATCTTCCACTTCGCCCAGCGCTCCGCCATCGATGGTGTAGGCATAATCTGCACCAAATTTTTTGACATCGAAATATTTCGTGCCCTGCCCGACTTCTTCATCAGGCGTGACAGCAATCCGAATCGTTCCGTGCTTGATCTCCGGATGGTTCACAAGATAATGGACCGCATCAAAAATTTCAGCGATTCCCGCCTTGTTATCCGCGCCAAGCAAAGTCGTTCCATCCGATGTGATTATGATATTGCCGATCTGGTTTGCTAAATTTGGATTGTCTTTTAATCGAATGATTTGTGAGGGATCGCCTGGCAGGACGATATCCCCGCCCTGGTACTTTCGATGCACGATCGGGTTGACATTCGCTCCTGTCACATCAGGAGATGTATCGAGATGGGCGATGAGTCCGATGGTCGGAGCTTGCGTGGCGACATTGGATTCAAGCGTGGCGGTGACGTAGCCATTTTCATCCATCCGGGCATCGGATAATCCAATCGCAATTAATTCTTTGACCAGCGCTTCGCCCAATATTTTTTGCTTTGCAGTGCTGGGATAGGTGTCCGATCCTTCCTCGGATTGCGTGTCGTACCTCACATATTTTAAGAACCGATCGACAACGGTGTATTCATATTTGTTTTTCATGGTAGATTGCCTGCTTTAAAAAATGTACTATTTTTCATGTTTCAGAGCGACCTTTTCTAAAAGCTCTGTTACTTCGCGAGAAGAAAGTCCTTTCGATTTTCCAATCGCTTCCCAATCCGGTGCCGAGGGCAATTCTGCCAAAATTGTTTTTAGAACTTCTTGCTCAGCTCGAGAAAAATTTTTCGCGTAAAGCATGAAATCCTCGAACGCTTCCCAGGTGATCGGCACCGCAATTTTAACAATCTCAGCAATGGCTTCCGCATAGACCCGGATTTCATATTGCGCAGTCGGGTCTAATCTTAATTTTAAAAAATGAAGCAAATTATGCAGATTGATTTTCCAGTACCATTCGGTGTACAATGAAACGGGCAGATTGATCCGCGCCAATTCTCGTGCGATTTCCATTTGCTCTAATTTTTGATAATCATTCCAGAGCTGCTGCGTATGCTGCTTGAAAATATCAAGCGCTTGTTCCTGCAATTCGTCTGGAACGCCTTCGTCCGAGCGTCCCTGGCGATTGGTTTCGGATTGCTTTCGAATGACGTCGGGATCGGGTGTATAAAATTCGTTTTGCGCTTCAGAATAGCGCAGTGAATACTCATTAACGCTGGCAGTGCGATGCCGAATCCACTGCCGCGCGACGAAGATGGGCAATTTGCAATGAAATTTGAATTCGACCATTTCAAACGGCGTGGTATGTTGATGGCGCATCAGGTAGCGGATCAAGCCGCGATCCTGGTGTACTTGTTTCGTGCCTTTGCCGTACGATACTCTCGCTGCCTGCACGATGGATTCGTCTGATCCCATGTAATCCATCAATCGCACAAAACCATGATCCAGACAGGGGAATTCTTTTCCGAGGATGTCTTCAAGTTGTTTATTTCTGATTCGCTCCATAAATTTCTCTATCGTTATATATCAACATCAGTTATTCGTTTTAAAACTCAAGATGAGCTACACTGTCCTCCCCCGTTTTTCATAGAATTTTATCCACTTTTCCACGACCTCTGCCAACTTTTTCTCTAATTTAACACCGCTGCCATGAATCGGCCTGAATTCCTCTGCCAATTCCGAATATCCCTTCCGATCCAGCCAGATAGAAAAATAATCGTTGTCTGAAAAGTTTTGAATTTTTTCCGGCTCGATCGTGTGAAGGATTTTCAATAAATCGCGCAAGGTAAAAATTTTCATTCCATCGATAATCAGCGGTGTGTAATGCATCCGTAAAATTTCTCGAATAATATGCCGCTTCAAGGTTGTGACCAGTCGCTGTCCCCGATCCTGCCGGGGACGAAGCTTATCGCCAATCTCCCGAAAACCATGCATGTACAGCCACGTCGAAAAATAATCTTTGCGACCATATTTTTCCAACAGGTCTCTTAATTCCCGGGCATCTGCTGTATCTTCTTCCGCCTTGAGCAAAACTTCGAAAAGATCGTGGATGTCTTGGATGCGATAATTGATGTCTCCCTGTTTATTTTGAATTATAAAATTTCTCATACCGGTAAAATCGTGAATATAATTTTTCAAAATGTCGAGACTGCCGATGTCGCCTTTCGGCATGATAAACGCGAAGTCCTTTAAATCATCGCCTTCCTTTGCCTTGGAGGCAATGATAAGAGGAATTCGAGGGTAATAATTTTTGACAATATGACAGAGCGCTCGCCCTGCATCGCTGCTTAATTTATCTCCTTTTGGGAAAAAGATATCCGTAATCACACAGACGACATCATCGCCGCGCCCCTGGAGAAGATAATTTTCGCCATTAATTTCCGCTTTATCCGTTACACCAAATAAAAACCGAAGTGTTTCTTCATACGTTCGGGTCACCATCACATCTGCCCGCTGTCCGATGATGTTGTACAGCAGGGGCAAAAATTGAGAAAACCATCTCGGCTCATCATCGACAATTAAAAAAATAAAACGCCGCGCCCGGGAATATTTTTCGATGTTCAGCTTATCTTCGGCGCATCGCACCACTGCAGGAAGAATTTTTTCCGGGGCAAATTCCGAACGATTGATCGCGAACACGAGATCGGCTTTTGATGTGTGGGGAAACTTTTCCTGCGAAATCGCCGGCGCGGAACAATGAATGGCTGGGTTGGAGGAAAGTAAAACCAACATTGCATCTTTATTATTTTTTTTGATTTTTTCCACATCAACGATATTCAATGCGACGTCATCAAACATCAGCACCGAGGCGTGCTGTGATGTGTAGTTTGAAGCAGATAATGGATTTCGAAGCACCTCCACCTTTACCCAGGGCATGTTTTCCTGCAGGGCTTCGCTTGCTTTTCGCACCTGTTCATCAGCAGAAAAAATCGCGGCATGGGAAATTTTTACCGGATTTATGATCCTGGGTATGAACTCGAATTCTCTTTTTTTGCCTGGATAAAGGTTAAATCGTCTCATCGGCATTGAACTCGCGCATTAATTAATTTCAAAAACGTTTTATGATGTAATAACACAGCGCTGATTTTCAGAATCAGCATAAATAGTCACAGGTTTTGGAAATTTCAAAACGTTTATCGCTTCGTCGTCCTGTGAAGCTGAAAAAAACCAGGGGTCGAGGTGATCTTCTGTTGGAGCGATAAATCCATAAATAATATTATTGCTCATTAGATTGGTCAGAAAATGAGTGCCCTGGGTTCCGTACATTCGGGTTTGCAGCCGCTTCTGCTGCTCATCATGTCCGCCCTGGAGCATGTAAAGAAAATGACTGCCATAGATGCCGCCGGTGCTGTCATCTTTTTCGGGCAACGGCTCAGCTCTGCCTGCAATATCCACGCCATATTCAAACAATCCAACAGCGCCGTCCACATCGCGATAGTCGATTTGAATGCCCCAGTCCCGGTTGGTGCTTCCCAGTCGCCCGGGAGCAATGATGAAATAATTTTTATTTTCCTGTTTCAGTTGCTGATTCAATTTAAACATTTTGTTCCGCACTATATCATGTCGATCTTTTGAATAGATAAATGGAGAAACAACTATGGCATATTGAATGTCGTGTTTAATTCCATGCCCCTGAAAATTAGTAATCAGCAGATAGTGGGGATCGCTTTGATCGGGTATATCAATTGCTTCAAATTTGAATTCCGGGAGTTGCGTAAGCTGCACCACGTGAAATTGTCCCGCAGGCTCATTGGCTTCGTTTGTTACGATGTTGAACACAAATTCGATTTGAAAATGGGACGAAATTTTCGCCGAAATAATGTCCATGATCTCGATGAGTCCGCTGCGAAAACCCAATCGATCTTCCTGGATCAATGGCTCCAACGTAATGCATTTGTTTCGGACTCCTAAAAATTGGGGATACTGGCTTCCTGCAAAGCGGATATGCAGTCGTTTCATCGTTTCCAGCTCTGCTCCTTGCAAAGCATTATTTTTCGCCATATCGATCGCGTAAAAAAAGCCCTGTCCTTCTCCGAGCAATTTCAAGGGAATCGGGTTGTTGATAGTCGCCATGGAGATGACAGGAAAATCATCCAGCACCGTGGCATAGCCATGTCCGAAGGCAATTCTGGCAAAGCCTTCTTTGGGATCCTGGGATTTCAAGGCATAAGGGAAAAATGAATTCGCCACTCCGGAAATGAGTGGATAATAAATCGATCCCGCATCGGACTCATCATAAATGCCTGGAATGGGATTGAGCACGATTGCCATTTTTTCCTGGCTGCCAGAAGACTGCTTTTCAAGGAAATCCTGGTAAATGAAGGTGATCGCCCGGATCAATTGATCGAATCGAACCGAAAAATCAGGGTGATTATTGGGTAGCATGAACGACGTATTTTCGCCGGCATGGACTGAGCCCTTTCCGCCCGGCGCCACCCAGGCTTCGTTGGTTGCCGAGGAACGAACGCTGATCGGGATATTGCCTATTTTTTCGAGAATAGCACGGATCGGGGCTAATTCTTCATTGATGAATTTGCCATCGTGTTCTAAAAACCGATCATAAAAATTGGTGGTCAGCACACGGGTGCGCAATTTATGGGCTTTGGGAATGCTGCATTCATTGATTTTGACCAGACCATCCCCTTTGCCGCCCAACGATCCCTTGCCATAAATTTTGACATCCCCGACTTTTTCGACGATGGTTACGCTCATGCCTCTGACCTTGATTTAGCAGAACCAGGCGAGGGAGTGATGGAATTATGGAGTCATGGAGTTTTGGAGTTATGAAAAAAGACTCGCACCTTCCGCTGCCCTGACGCACCGATTCCCAAACGCAACTCTTATTCTGAGATTATATTTTTTCCTGATTTTTCTCATGGTTAAAATATACAAAATTTAAAAAAATAGCAAGTGGTTTTTCGCACCGAAGGATAGGTAATAGAATTCAAATTTTTTTTATCGGTCGTTGATGGTTTTCAGCGCGGGGAAAAAACCGAATAAGTCCATCGCCTGATGAGCTTATCGCGATAGCCTTTTAGAATTAGCCTACAGATTTCAAAAACCCCATCGCCTTATCCTGATCCGCATTCATCAAAACGCTCAAAATTTGCCCGTCAGTCACTATCGGGACATCGATCACGTGGATCGTGTGGGACAGGTTGGCATATTCGGGCAATAGT
>JALOPY010000076.1 GCA_025453735.1 bacterium
TTACCGCTCGCCACTCCCCTATTTTTAGCTCATAAAAATAAAGTCCGCTTGACACAGCATTGCCAGAATTATTCATTCCATCCCACAATGCCTGGTAGAATCCCGGGCGTTGCTGTTCATTTGCCAGAGTTTTGATAGGGTTTCCCAATACATCAAAGAGACAAAGTGTAACCTTCGCGCCGTCATGCTTTGAAGCTGGTAATGGCGGGATTTTATACCGGATCGTCGTCGTTTGATTGAACGGATTCGGAACGTTCTGGGACAGGACAAAATTATTGGGAACAACAGTATCATTATTTCCCTGCATGAAATCAGGAATTTCGCTTCGATGCAAGATTTTTCCTTGCTTTAAATTGAACCATCGGTCGGACGGCAGGGTTTCAAGAATCCAGTCGTAATAGTCCTGATCATTATCAAACGTGGTGAAAACCGTGCGCTGGTGCGGAGAATAGAACATACTTTCGCCACTCACCTGAAAAAGATGATCTAAGAGGTGAATGACTTCATGAATGGCGATTTCTCCTCGATCGATTTGATCCTGGTATTGCGGTTGCGCCAGGAAAGCAACATTTTTATCATCTATTTTATACGAATTAAAGGTGTATCCCGAGTAGCCAGACCAATAAGCTGGCGTATTCCACCAGGAATAAAACACAAAGATGAAATCATAGTCAAGCGAAGTCTGGAAGCGCCTGGTTAGATCTGCGATCACGCGATCCGGGGAAAGAAAATATCCCCACTGGTTATCTTGATAAGTAAAATCTGCTTCTTGCAGGAACCGATTGACGTGCAATGTATCGACACTAATTTTAAGGATGTGCGTGTGGTCCCAGGCATATTGCTGCAGCTTGACAATGTTTTGAAAAATATTTTCAATATCACCGCTGCTGAGCCGCCTCTCCCCTATCTCCGGATGATGATTATTGCTATAAAAAACAAATAGCCCATCCAGGTTAACTACGCGATCTTCTGTCTGGAGCCGGATGCCCGATTTTTCATTATTCAAATCAATGATCTCTCCGGTTCCAACTCCTGGCTCAATCGTGACAAAAAAATGATTAAAACCATACGGTATCCTTCCGGAAAGCACAACAGTTTTGGGAATGTTTACTCGCAAGGAATCGATGGCGATCGTATCGATTGCAATTGTTTTTCGATACGCAAAATAGTCGAAGTAATTACGGTTCAAATTTCCGCTGAACAGCTTCACAAAACATTGTCCAGCATCTTTTGGTCCTGAATTTTCAACGATCACCTGAATCTGGACAGTATCTCCGGCATTCCAATCATCTGTTTGATTGATCAAAAAAATATCTTTCACAACCAAATCGGTTCCAATGTCCTGATCGATCCAGAACGACCAAACCGCGCTCTGGCGCTGCTGACTATCGACCTGGGCATAGACAGTCCAATAATAAGTATTTAGATCGTTAAGTCGATTGGAAGCGGGCAGGGTAAAACTGGTGTTGCTGCCAATCCACTCATTGAAAACAATTTTACCATTGGTGTCAGAAATAATCAGGCGATAATCCGTTTTTTCGCGACCTCGAAGCGGGCGCCACGAAAACTTTGGCGTAAAGGTAAAGACCTGGCTTCTATTTCCCGGCTGAACCAATCGTAATAACGTATCCATTGGTGCATATTGTTGCTCAATCGATGGCGCCGCACTGATTTCGGATCCACCGGTAACATCAATTTGGGCGCTGCCTGCGATACCAGCAATTCCCTGGTCAGCCTGATAACTCATAAGAAAATTGATGAAAATAAATATGTGAAGAATTAAAATTCTCATTCAGCGCTATTCTTGTTTTCAGCTTTCCTCGTTCCAAAAACAAATAAACCCAGATCGTGCATGATTTGGATTAAACTCGAACATCACAAATTCCGAAAATTAAATCGGTCGATACCCAATTTTATGAAACGGATTGACAATGCTCGTTGCAACGTTCATCAAATGCGAAGCAACTCGTTTGAGATAGCGCAAGTAAAGCGCAATTGCAACGGCATCAGTTCTTTTTAATTGCAGCGTCTCATCCCGAAATAAAGTCGTGATAAAATAATCGCACTTTTTTTTACTGTGCCAGAGCTCGTCCAGCAGGTTATTCGCAGCAGTTTGATCGGATTTTTCAATGGCATGAATCAAAACGCCAAAATTTTTCGAGATCGTCACTTCGATATTCTTTAAATCTGACTCCCAGGGTTCAATCACCAATCGTCCCGGATGATTTTGCGCCAGTTCCACGATATTCTTGGTATAATCTCCAATTCGCTCAATATCGATTACAATACTTATCAATACCAGCCCGATATTCAGATCGCTTACATCGTTCACTGCCAGGTGAGTTAGCACTTTTTTTCGGACTTCCCGCTCGTATTTATTAATTCGCCTATCTTTCTCCATGATATCAATTGCGATTTCTGCTGTGTCGCTCTCACGCAGCGATTTGACCGCTTCTCGATACATCTCCCAATCATCTCTCAACATTTCTAACGAAGCGTCAAGCGCCTGTTCCATCAACCCTTTGCGCTGAAATATTTTTTGCAATTCTTTTAACATCGTTTCACCTCATGAAATAAATGATCAGCAATGGAAAAATGAAAAAGATTCCCGCAATATAGATCAACGGATAAATTTTACTTTTTATGGAAAGGTCTGCCATCCATTTTGCAAGCGAGATCGGGATAAATCGAACAGGAAAAATGAGCGCAACGCCTATGATATTAAAACTAAAATGAGCGAACGCAACCGTAATTGCTGAGATATTCCCGGTTGCAAGGGAGGCTAACATGGCTGTCACAGTGGTGCCAATGTTTGCCCCCAGCGTATATGGAAAAATTTGTTCCAGCGTTAAAATTCCCGCGCCCACAAGCGGCACGACAAAAGATGTGGTTATTGAGCTGCTTTGAATCAAGGCAGTGAGAATTAATCCAAATAAAAGACTCGTGAGAGCATTTTTAAAAATTACCTTATCAAAAAAAACCTCCATTTTGCCAATGAACAATAATTTTAGAACTTTGACAAGGTATCGTAAGGCGATGAATAGCAATACTAACGAAATAATTAATTCGATAATACCCGATCGTCCGGTTAGCTTTTCAATGATCTTGATAACCGGGCTGGTAACTATTTTTATAGGGCTGATGACATGGAGTCCTCCTATGGATTGAAACGCATTTGCAAAAAATTGTGAAAACTGTCCCAATAAATTTGTGAAACACTGAATCGGAAATAAAATCAGCACCGCTATTAAATTAAATAAATCATGAACCACAGCCGCGCCAAACGCCCTTCTGAATTCAGCTTTTTGAGAAATATGCCCCAGAGAGACTAATAAATTCGTAACCGACGTTCCAACGTTGGCTCCCATAATAATAGGGATGGCATTAGCAATAGAAAGCGCTCCGGCTCCCACCAATCCAACCACGATCGAAGTTGTCGTTGATGAGCTCTGGACAATACTGGTTGATAGTATTCCAATCACCAAACCAACCAGGGGATTTGATGTTGTCGCAATCAATCGATTCGCAAAATCCTGACCAAAGAACTTGAATGCACTGCCCATCAGGGTGATGCTCAGTAAAAAGAGATAGACTAAAAAGAACAGAGCCAAAATCCTGAGCAAAGTAATGCTGATTCGGAATAGTTTCCTATTTTTTTCGAGAAGAAAATCTGAGAAAGTTATTTTAGGCTGATCCATAGCTCCTTATCAATTCATATTGTTTTCAGATCACTATAAAGCTAAAAATAAAAAATAAAAATTGCAAGAAATATTTACAGAGTTTGAATAAAAATTGAATCCTCAGCAGGACAAATTCATCTAATTTTCAAAATCAGAGATCAATCATGGCAACTATGAAAGGATCAGGACATGAATCGTAATTACATATTAAAAGCAGGCGTGATCGTGTTGGGGGCAGCTCTTGGCTATGCTTATTATCATTTTGTTGGCTGTCGGACTGGCACATGCCCAATCACCAGCAATCCCTGGATCAGCACTGGATATGGAGCGTTCTTCGGATTTGTTTTGATGCTCGGGCGCGGCAAGAAAAAAAATGATGCAGAACAGGAGAAAACTTAATGGATACGATTACTGTTATTCTCATTATTATCGCTTATTTTATAATCATGCGATTTATTTTGCCCAAAATGGGGATTCCCACCTGAATGTCCAATAGCTGTGACTTTCAGTCTGGGAGTCAAAAAAAATCAGAAGAACTAAAAGTAGAAGATGAACAATAAAGGACACCAATAATGCCGATCTATGAATACAAATGTAACAAGTGTGAAAATCGATTTGATGTTTTTCAATCTATTGGCGGATCGAATGAAAATCTAATCTGCCCAATTTGCGGCGAGCCAAAACCGGAACGAATATTCTCGATATTTGGCGCGGGAATTGGTTCCAGCTTGCCTGGCAACTCAGCAGTATGCAGCTCTTCCGGACCGTTTACCTGAGCATCATAATCAAAGCAGTTAGCTTTGCTTTCAAAAATTAATAAATAAACCAGGTTTGAATTTTGGAGGATTTATGAAAAAATATTTTCCGATATTAGTCGTTTTAATGACAGCGGTGTTTGCGTTTAATTGTTCTGATCTTGACAGTCAGACAAAATCTAATCAAAAAGTAGTCACAAAAAATAAAACTGGAAAAACTATGGAAACAAATTTTACCTTAAGTTTTAATGAAGGGTTGGAAAAAGCAGCAAAAGAAAAAAAGAATATGATCGTTGATTTTTACACGGATTGGTGCCATTGGTGCAAAGTGATGGATGAGAAAACTTTTAACAATGATAGCATTGCTACAAAATTAAGCGAGCGTTTTGTCACCGTTCGCATCAATGCCGAAAGTCCCACAGAATCAGCCAATTTTCAAGGAAAAACTTTTACAAATATTGAATTGACCCGAGCGTTTCAAGTTACTGGTTTCCCATCGTTAGCGTTTATTTCACCCGAATTGGAAGTAATTACGGTAATTCCCGGCTATATTCAGGCTGATCAATTTTCTTATATTCTAGATTATATCGATAAGGAGTGCTATAAAAAGAAGATGTCATTTGAAGAGTTTATGAAGCGAAAGGGAGAGTGCGAAGATTCGACCAAGACAGTCAGCGATGCTCCCAAAATGTAATCGAAGCAAATCAGAAGCTATCGGCTATCATTCATGATTCCGATAGCTTTTTCTTTTTAAAGAAATTGCTCTCTTCAAAATCATTCTACAACATACACAAGGCTCCATTAGATTTTCTTGCCCATGATATAAAAAAAACGTTGCTTTATATAAAAATATTCTTAAATTTTAGATGTTCCTTGCTTCGCAATTAGCAACCGATCCTATTTAAATAAATTGAAAGAAAAAAGGTGACATTATGAGCTCGAAGAATAAATTCCCCATCACATCGCAAGTTGAAAAAATTGCAATTGAAAAAACCATCTACGAACCAATTTATGGACCTGAAGAAAAAATTCCAGTCATCATTGTGGATAATTTTCCCGCGCTGGGAAAATTAGCAGCGATGCGGTTTCTGGAGTGGGTGCAACAAAATCCGGATGGCGTCATTTCATTGCCCACCGGCAAAACGCCCGAGCATTTCATCAAATGGGTGCAGTACTTTCTGCGCAACTGGGATCAGCGCGATGCCAGGGAAGAGCTGAAAAACTGGGGCATCGATCCATCGAAAAAACCAGACATGAAGGGATTGCGCTTTGTGCAGATTGATGAATTTTATCCAATCAATTCCCAGCAGCACAATAGTTTTTATTATTACATCAATCATTATTATCTCAAGGGATTCGGGCTGAATAAATCCAACGCGCTGCTTATCGATGCCTATCGCACCGGCGTCCCAGAGGATGTGACGCTGAATTCCATTTTCCCCAACGATTGCGTGGATCTGACACTGAGAACCCGACAACCCATAAATAAATTGGAGCGAATCCAGAGACAGGTCATCGAAGCGGTGGATCAATATTGCACCGAGTATGAAACGAAAATTCGTGAGCTTGGCGGAATTGGATTCTTCCTTGGGGGAATCGGTCCCGATGGACATATCGGTTTTAATGTCAAAGGATCAGATCATTATTCGACGACCCGCCTGACGCCCACGAATTATGAGACCCAGGCAGCCGCTGCGAGCGACATGGGCGGAATTGAAGTCGCGCGCAATCGCCTTGTCATTACGATTGGACTGAGCACGATAACTTACAATAAAAATGCTGTGACAATCATCATCGCTGCGGGAGAGGCAAAAGCGAAGATCGTTGCGAATGCCGTGGATCAGGAACAGAGCAATCTCTACCCGGCAACCGTGCTCCAAACCTTACCCCAGGCTCGGTTTTATATTACCCATGGCGCAGCAAAATTTCTTGTCGAGCGTCGCCATGCCGACCTCGCAAAAAAAGAAAAGTTCACCGATGAGGACATTCAGCGAGTGACGATCAATTTAGCCCTGAACAATGCAAAATCGATCGATGAATTGAAAACAAAAGATTTCCATGACAATAAACTGGGCAAAGAGATTCTAAAAAAAGCAGGGATGAAATGTGATGAGATTATAAAAAATGTCAGGGACCGAACGATCGCGAAAATTGAAGATGGTGTTAGAAATATTGAAGGCGAAGTGTTTTTACACACTGCTCCGCATCACGACGATATAATGCTCGGATTTTGGCCTTATATGGTGCACCTGGTTAGAAGCCCGAAAAATGAGCATCACTTCAACTATATGACCAGTGGGTTCACTGCGGTCACGAATAAATATGTTTTAGACCAACTAAAAACGCTGAATAATTATATCGACACCACAATATTTGCCCGGCTCCTTTCGGAAAGCTATTTCGAGCCAGCTAACGATAACGCTCGCAACAGCGATGTTTTTCTGTATCTCGATGGAATCGCCGCGCATAGCAGAACCATGAAAGATGAAGCCGAGAGCCGAAGGCTGCTGCGCAACCTGATTTTCCTGTTCGAAGAAGACAGCCCGATTCATTTGAAAGATCGAATCAATGAAATGATCAGCTATTTTTCAACGCAATATCCCGGCAAAAAAGACCTCCAGTATATTCAGCAATTGAAAGGAATGATCCGGGAATGGGAAGCCGATTTGCTCTGGGCGTCACTCGGATTTAATTGCAAATCTGTTAATCATCTTCGATTAGGTTTTTACAAAGGTGAAATCTTCACTGAAGAGCCTGACATTCAGCGGGACGTGCAGCCGATCCTGAACCTGATCGAACGAATTCGCCCAACTGTCATTACAGTCGCCCTCGATCCCGAGAGCAGCGGTCCAGACACGCATTACAAAGTCCTGCAAGCAATAACCGAAGCTTTGAAAATCTATGAAAAAAATCATGACGCCGCCAAAATTAAAATCTGGGGCTATCGCAATGTCTGGTTTCGCTTCCATCCTTCTGAGGCGACGACCTTTGTTCCGGTATCGCTGAACTCTTTTGCCAGCCTGGACTTTGCTTTTTTGAATTCATTTGGCTCACAGCGCGCCGCTTCATTTCCAAGTTATGAGCTCGATGGACCTTTTTCAAGGCTGGCGCAGAAAATCATGGTCGAGCAGTTCGAGCAGATCAAAATATGCCTGGGACAAAACTTCTTCCAGCAGAATGATCACCCACGCCTGCGCGCCGCGCATGGTTTTAATTTTTTAAAGAAGATGACCTTGCAAGAGTTCTACCAGCATTCAAGCGAATTGAGAAAATCAACTGAAAACAGGTAATAGAGGAGGCAATTCAATTTAAATGAGATTAGCCCCTGCAAAGATTTCCTACCTTCGCAAGAATTGATAAAAAAAATACCCCGATATTTTTAAAATATCGGGGTAAAGACCAGAAGAAGTTTATGCTACGATATGGCGAGATCGAAACGATCAAGGTTCATGACTTTGTTCCAGGCCGCGATGAAATCGTGCACGAACTTTTCCTGGGAGTCCGCACAGGCATAGACTTCCGCCAAAGCCCGGAGCTGGGAATTGGAACCGAAGATCAGATCGACACGCGTGCCGGTCCACTTGATTTTGCCTGTTTTGCGATCACGCCCTTCAAACACATCACCGTCTTTCGATGCCGCTTTCCACTCCGTCCCCATGTCGAGCAGATTCACGAAGAAGTCGTTGGTGAGCGCCTCGGGTCGCTTGGTGAAAACGCCGTGCTGGGACTTGCCGAAGTTGGTATTCAAGGCGCGCATACCGCCCACGAGCACCGTCATTTCGGGCGCGGTCAGGGTCAACAGTTGCGCCTTGTCAAGCAGCATTTCCTCGGACGGTATGGCATAACGGGCCTTCTGGTAATTGCGGAATCCGTCAGCCTTGGGCTCGAGCACAGCAAATGAGTCCACATCGGTTTGCTTCTGCGAGGCGTCCATGCGTCCCGGCGTGAAGGGAACCGTCACCGTGAGACCAGCATTTTTCGCCGCCTGCTCGACGCCGGCACAACCGGCCAGAACGATCAGGTCAGCCAGCGATGCTTTCTTACCATCGGATTGTGCTTTATTAAACGTGCTCTGGATCCCCTCCAACGATTTAAGC
>JALOPY010000077.1 GCA_025453735.1 bacterium
ATGGAGCGAGTTCGGCAGATGCTGCCCAAAAATCTTGAGTTGGTGAAAGTTTACGATCAATCCACCTTCATCAGGCAGGCCGTGAATGAAGTGATCAATGCGGGCATCATTGGCGGAATTCTGGCCGTGATCATTCTTTATTTCTTCCTGCAGAATTTCTGGACGACCGCCATCATAGCCCTGTCCATTCCCGTCTCTGTGATTGCCACGTTCAATCTCATGTACGGCGCTGATCTCACATTGAATATTATGTCCCTGGGCGGCATTGCGCTCGGAATCGGCATGTTGGTCGATAATTCGATCGTGGTGCTGGAAAATATCCATCGACATCGTGAGAAGGGAAAAACGTTTCTCGAAGCGGCGCAGGCGGGCGCCAGTGAAGTGGGCATGGCAGTCACGGCTTCCACCCTGACAACTGTCGCCGTATTTTTCCCGCTGGTTTTTGTGAAAGGAATTTCAGGACAACTATTTCGAGATCAGGCATTGACGGTGACATTTTCGCTGCTTGCTTCACTGGCAGTGGCATTGACATTGATTCCCATGCTGGCGTCTTTTCAAGCCAAAAAGCAGGAGCTTGAAGCGGCGCCAGAATTGAAGGAGCCGAAAACTCGATTCGGCAGATTAGTTCGAAAAATTCGATTATTTTTATTCAACAAGCTCGCTGTTATTTTGATTAAATTCTTCCGTAACGTCATCCGTGCTATTTCACGAGGCATTCGATTTTTGGTGAAGCCCTTCGTTATGGGATTTCAAAAATTTTACGGAGCGATGGAGAATCGTTATCCCGATATTTTAAATTGGTCTTTGAGCCACAAAAAAGCCGTGCTCGGCGTCGCCGTTGGATTGTTCCTTATTTCATTGGTCATGATCCCGTTTCTGGGCGTCGAGCTGATTCCCCAATTATCGCAGGGCGAATTTCAGGTCGAATTTAAATTACCGCCTGGCACGCCATTGGATTACACCGATGCGATGATCGCCGAGGTTCAGAATTCAGCTACTAAAATTGAAAAAATCTCCACCATGTTTTCTGTCGCTGGCACGGGCAATCGCATGGACGCCAATCCTGATCAGGGCGGCGAAAATTGGGGCGAAGTAAATGTGGTTTTGCAGCCAGGCTCAAAGCGGCTCGATGAAGAAACGGTGATGACGCAACTGCGGGAGCGCATGGACGATCTGCCTGGCTTGCAATATAAATTCGGCCGACCCACATTGTTCAGTTTTAAAACCCCGATTGAAATCGAAATCGCTGGCTTCGATCTGAGTCATCTGAAACAGGTGAGCGGCGAAATTGCCCGACGCATGGAAGCCTCACCCCGCTTCGCCGATGTGAAATCGACCATGCAATCGGGGCATCCTGAAATTCAAATCCATTTTGATCGGGAGCGAGCCGCCGCATTGGGACTGGCGGTCTATCAAGTTGCCGATCGGGTGGTCAATAAAGTTCGGGGCGAGATTGCCACTCGCTATTCCTGGCATGATCGCAAAATTGATGTACTGGTTCGTGCCCGAGAAGAGGAACGAAATTCCGTTGAAAAAATCAGGAAGCTGGTGGTCAATCCTGAGAGCGACCGCCCTGTGCCGCTGGAAGCAGTAGCAGATATCGTGGTCGATACGGGACCAGGAGAAATCCGTCGGGTCGATCAGGAGCGAGTGGCGCTGGTCACTGCCAATTTGCGTGAGGGCGATCTGGGTTCTGCTGCAGAAGAAATTAACGCCATCATCAGCCAGGTGCCGATGCCGAACGGATTGAGCGCCAGCCTGACAGGACAGAATGAAGAAATGGCGGTGTCTTTCCGCTCATTGCAATTTGCCTTATTGCTGGCGATTTTTCTGGTCTATCTGGTGATGGCCTCCCAGTTCGAATCGTTCCTGCATCCCTTTGTGATTTTGTTCACCATCCCATTGGCGTTGATCGGCGCTGTGTTTGCCCTGTGGATCACTGGCTCGACGATCAGCGTGGTGGTTTTTATCGGATTGATTTTGCTGGCGGGAATCGTGGTGAACAATGCCATCGTGTTGCTGGATTTTATCAACCAGCTTCGTGCCAGAGGCATGTCCAAAATCGAAGCCATCATTGAAGGTGGCAAATCCCGATTGCGCCCGATCATGATGACGGCGTTGACGACCATCCTCGGATTGATTCCATTGGCGATGGGCTTCGGCGAAGGCGCTGAAGTGCGATCACCCATGGCAATCACTGTGATCGGCGGCTTGACCGTTTCGACGTTGTTGACATTGATTGTGATTCCTGTTGTTTATGCAGCAGTGGATCGAAAAAATTAAAAGACTTCATAGAACGCGGATTGCGCGGATTGACGCGGATTTTTTTTGAGGCTGCAATACAGATGGACTCCACCTCAGAGGTGCAGTCCATCTCATAATCCGTGGGAATCCGCGTCATCAGCGTCATCCGCGTTCCAGAAATAAATGAGAAAAATTATGAATCTAACCGAAACCTCACTGAAACGCCCTGTAACGCTATTGATGATTGTCGCTTGCCTGGTGGTCGTGGGAATTATTTCAGGCAAGCTGTTGCCGCTGGAATATTTTCCTGACCTGGATGCGCCGTTCATCGGCGTCGAAATTCAATACCCTGGCTCCACGCCTGAAGAGGTGGAGCGACAGATCATCCGACCGATGGAGGAAGTGCTGGCGACCATCAGCGACGTGAAACGGATGAACTCCGATTCGCAGGAGAATGGCGGCTTCATCGCTTTGAATTTTGATTGGGGCATCGATGCCAATATCAAAGCGCTGGAAGCCAAAGAGAAGATCGATGGTATTCGACACCTGCTGCCGACTGATCTAGAGCGATTTTACATCCGCAAGTGGTCAACTTCGGATATGGAATTGATGAACGTGCGCATTTCCAGCAATCGGGATCTGTCCAATTCGTACGACATGCTCAATCGGAATTTAAAAAGACGATTGGAGCGAATCGATGGCGTCTCGAAAGTCAATCTGTATGGCGTGGAAAAAAAGGAAATTCGGATTCAACTGTCGGTGGATCGTATCATTGCCCATCGAGTGGATATCGCTCGCCTGACCGAGACGCTGCGCCGCAGCAATTTTTTGGTGACGGCTGGTAAAATCACCGATGCCAATCGCCGCTTCGTGGTTCGACCGATTGGTGAATTTCAAACGGTTGAAGAAATTGGGGGATTGATTGTCGGCGAGAACGGGCTTCGTCTGCGAGACGTTGCTGAGATCAGTTACGCCCATCCTCGCTTGTACTATGGCCGCCACCTGGATCGGCGCTTTGCCATCGGATTGGATGTGTTCAAAGAATCGGGCGCCAATATGGTCGAAGTTTCTCGGCGGATCATCGCTGAGTTAGATGAAATCGGCAAGCTGCCTGAAATGGAGGGAATCAGCATCTACTACATGGAAAATTTAGCCGACGGCGTGGTCAGCTCGCTCAATGAAATCCTCAAGTCAGGGATGATCGGCGGCCTGTTTGCGTTTTTGATTTTATTGTTCTTCTTGCGACGATTGACGACCACGCTGATCGTTTCCATCTGTGTTCCCTTATCGCTTCTGATCACGCTGGCATTCATGTATTTTCTCGGCATTTCTTTGAATATCCTTTCCATGATGGGATTGATGCTGGCCATCGGAATGCTGGTGGACAATGCCGTGGTGGTGACGGAAAGCATTCATCGCCATCAGCTCACCAATCCGACATCAAAACACACAATTACAATTGGCGTCAAAGAGGTTGCTCTGGCAATCACAGCGGGTACACTGACTACGGCGATTGTTTTTCTGCCGAATATTGTGAGCCAGCAGGACCAGGTTGCTGTCTGGATGAAACATGTTGCCATCACCATCTGCATTGCGTTGGGCGCATCGCTGATTCTGGCGCAAACCATCGTCCCGCTGCTTGCCTCACGAATCAAGCCGCCGAAGCCAGCGGAACAGCCGACCATTATCGACAAATCGATCCACCGCTATGGCCGAATCATCGATTGGACCTTGCGTCATCGCTGGGCAACTGTAGGGCTGATACTCGTCACCCTATTCAGCATCGCTCTTCCCATGAAGCTCGTTAAAATGGAGATGTTCGATGAGCAAGAGGATCGGCGCTTGCGACTTCATTATCATATCAACGGCAACTTCGCACTGGAAAAGGTCGAAGAGGCGGTCAACATTTTTGAGGAATATCTCTTTTCGCATCAAAAAGAATTTGAGATCGACAATATTTATTCTTACTTTCAGAACGATTATGCGATGTCCACGATTTTATTGACCAAAGGCGACCAGGCCAAAAAATCCATGGATCAGATCAAAGAGGAGATTCGCAAAGGGCTGCCTAAAGTTCCCATTGCCAATCCCTCGTACGATTGGCAGGAACAACAAGGCCAGGGCGAAACAATTCGGATTCAACTGATCGGCAAATCTAGCGAGCAATTGGCTGAGCTCTCTCGTGATATCGCCTGGACGCTCTCTAAAATCGAAGGCTTGACCGACGTTCGTTCTGAAGCGGAAATTGGCGCCGAAGAAGTGCATGTCATCGTGGATCGAGATCGAGCCAAACTGTACGGTTTTTCCACCCAGGAAATTGCCCAGGTGGTTTCGGCGGCCATGCGTGGCATCAATCTGCGCCGCTTCCATAATGAAGATGGCGAGGTCGAGATGCGGCTGGAATTTCAGGATACGGACAAGCAATCGCTGGAGCACCTGCAAAACGTGCCGCTGTTCAATGGCAGAAACGAGCCGATCAAGCTGGCGTCGCTGGCGGATTTCAGGGTAAAGCGAGGTCCACGAACCATCCATCGTGAAAATCGCACCACGGCCCTCGGCGTCAAAGCCCATTTGCAGGGAATCACGATCAATGACGCCAGAAAGAAAATCGGGCAGGTAATGAAAAATTTTAACTTCCCTGCGGGCTACACCTGGAACTACGGCGAAAGTTTCAATTACGAAGAGGAGGCGCTAAATTCCATGCTGCTGAACCTGCTGCTGGCATTGATCTTGATTTATTTTGTCATGGCATCCCTATTTGAATCATTGCTCTTTCCCGCCGCCATCTGGACGCAGATCATCTTTGCCGTGGTCGGCGTCTATTGGTTCTTTTTAATGACAGGAACCAAGATGTCCATCATGGGCATGATCGGCATTCTGATTTTGATCGGCGTGGTGGTGAACAATGGCATCGTGCTGGTCGATTACATCAACCAACTGCGGGCGCAGGGAATCCATCGCACCGAAGCCATCATCGAGGCAGGCAAAGCCCGCCTCCGCCCGATTTTAATGACGACAGGAACCACAGTGCTGGGGCTGGTTCCGCTCTGCATCGTCACTACCCAGATTGGCGGCAGTGGTCCCCCGTATTTTCCCATGGCACGAGCGATCGTTGGTGGACTGGCTTTTTCAACAGTTGTCACATTGGTAATTCTTCCGACGATTTATGTGATGCTGGATGATCTCAGGAATTGGTCGAGGAGAGTGGTGGGGATGGCGAGGTGATTTTGATCGGAAAAGATTATTAAAGAATCTCTCTGTCACCTAAAATTTTAATTGTTGCATCAGTGACGTTGCTATTATCCTTTCATCGTGTCGTTATTCGATTCATGTTGCAGCCGATGTAATGTGTAAAGGCTGCGAATGTCTCGGAAGGAGAAAAAAATTCCTAACACATCTTTGATCCTCCAGTCATCGAGCCGTTCGATGCGACGAATAATCAAAACGAGCGGTATCAATATCAACGCGATAACAATAAAATAGATTCGGTAAGCGACTAAGCCTGAAAAATTTAAAATTCGAAGCAGTCTCAATAAACCGCCACCAACAAATGCTCCGGTCAGCCCGGCAACGATCCCTGAGATAACATAAACCAATATGCTGGCGCTCACACGTTCCTGATCCGGCACAATCGATAAAAAATAATGCGACAACGCAGTGCTTGTTCCCGCAACGTTGAGACCAATCAGCAAAAAAATAGGGATGAAATAGTAATTCACAAATTGACCTGGCGAAGCAATCCAAAGCAAGCTAATGACGATTAATCCACAACTGTACAGGATCAGCATGGGTCTCGGGCCGACTCGATCAAGAAAGATGCTATTTACAAAAGCAGCTACAATTCCACCTCCAATTTGAATCATTGAAAAGGCCAATGCGCTGTTATCAGATATTAAATAGCCGTTCTTCAGGGACACCATTGAAAAAGAATTGATCAACACCATGCCGGCTGAAGCAGCAGACCAGGCAAAGAGCAGCTTTCGCGGACGAGGCGTTTTCAACAAGTAATAAAATGAGTGACGGATCGGCAATTGCCCGGAATTCCTGGGATGGATGGTTTCTGGCACGCGCAGAATGAAAAACGCTGCAACCAATCCGGCAAGTGATCCGAAGATAATAATTATTTGATAAGTTAGCATCTGGTTAGATAATTTCAATGCACCAATAAGCGCCAGCATGGTGAACAGGTAGAACAAATTGAAATGAAGCCAGATCTGGGAAATAAATTTGCCTCGATTGTTTTTGTCTGTCA
Source organism: bacterium (assembly GCA_025453735.1). GTDB lineage: Bacteria > Zhuqueibacterota > Zhuqueibacteria > Thermofontimicrobiales > Thermofontimicrobiaceae > JALOPY01. The sequence continues at coordinate 6,497 of JALOPY010000077.1, forward strand.
CCTCAGCGATCAGCGGAGTATTCGCAGTAAATCCAATACTCCGAAACCCGAAAAAGCCAAAAGCGCTAAGCGCTAACACGAAAAGCCCAACCGTCGGATGAATGCTTCTTGAAAAAAACGGAACCAGAATCAGCATCGCGCCAGAGAGATTCCTGAATATCCAGCTTAATGCAAAGGTGCGACTGGCGCCAAATTTTCCGATCAGCCCTTTCCCGATAAACATGAGCGGCATGGTCAATTGAAAAAACGAAGCGATAACGCCAATAAGCCAGTCCTCAGCTCCATTTTTTATCGCATAAAGAATCAGTATGCTTTCTGCCAGGCAACCAAACGAGATAGCATTGATGCGGGTGAACCAGAGGAAACGTCTGCGCCCCATCATTTTTTCAGAGAAGGATAGTATGGATTCGTCGCTAAAATTCAATCCCATGAAAAGCTTGTCTTTCATCAAAAAAAGTCAAAGCAAAGATACGTAAGTCTTTCTTAATATTCAATGAAAAATATTGTCGAATTTTTTCCTTGCATTTTATTGAAAATCCTTTTATTTTTGCTTTTTCAATTTTAGGTTTGCAGAGCATTTTTATATTTGTGCAGCGCAATTCTAATTCACAAAATTAATGAGCAGAGAGACGATCACTATAAATCTTAGTAAGCTAAAATCCTTCTTCCTTCTCTGTCGCCCGTTAAATGTTCTGATTGGAATGCTGTCGATTTTCATTGGCGCGTTTATTACCGGAACGATTCATCCCGTGATGAAAGTGCTGTACGCCTGCCTTTCCGGCGGGATGATTGCCACGGCGGCTAATGCCATCAACGATTTTTATGATATCGAAATCGACCGGATCAATAAGCCGCATCGCCCCATCGCTGCCGGCGCGATTCGACCGGCTGACGCGTTCAGATTTTCGATCATCCTATTTCTCATCGGCGTCGGACTGGGCTATCTCGTCAATTGGAAAGCGTTAGTAGTGAGCGGTTTATCTGCCTTGCTTTTATTTTATTACAGTTTTCGACTGAAGCGAACGGTTCTCTGGGGCAATCTCGCGGTGAGTCTGACGACCGCGTTGGCGTTTATCTACGGCGGAATCGCGGTGGATCGAATGAGCTACGCGCTGATTCCCGCCGCTTTCTCATTCTTTTATCACCTGGGGCGGGAGATTATCAAGGACATTGAAGATGTCAAAGGCGATCGAGCCGATCATATCGTAACGCTTCCCATCGCGCATGGCGAAAAATTAGCACTGCGCCTGGCGACTGCAATTTATCTTCTTTTGATTGGTTTGACATTTTTGCCATATCTCTTCCAGATCTTTGGCATTTATTATTTGTTGATTGTATTGATGGTGGTTGATGGTGTGATACTTTATGTGCTTTTTTCCGCCTGGCGCAATCCTGATGCAAAGAATCTGTCACGGTTGAACCTGATTTTGAAGCTAAATATGTTTGCTGGCTTGATTGCAATTTACCTGGGAAAATATTAAATCGAAAAAGAGCGGGAGCATTCATGCGCGCAGTGGTTCAAAGAGTCACGAAAGCTTCGGTTTCGATCGAGGGCAAAATTGTCGGATCGATTGGGAAGGGATTGGTTATTCTATTGGGAGTAAAAAATGGGGACTCGGAGGACGATGCAAAATTTTTGGCCGACAAATGTGTAAATCTTCGCATATTCGCTGATGCAGCAGGCAAATTCAATTTATCCGCAATAGAAGTCGGCGGCGAGCTGCTGGCGATCTCCCAATTTACGCTGTATGGTGATGCACGCAAAGGGCGTCGCCCCAGCTTTATCGACGCGGCGCCGCCGGAAATTTCGGAGCCATTGTATCAAAAATTTATTACCTATCTGCGACAGAGCGGATTGAAAGTGGCTATCGGCGAATTTGGTGCGATGATGCTGGTCGAAATTTATAATGATGGGCCAGTCACTATTTTATTAGAAAGCAAGGACTCTGTATGAAGACTGAACATTGCCTGTTTTGTGATATTGTGGCGCGAACGCAGCCGGCTCAGATCGTTCATGAAACCGACCAG
>JALOPY010000682.1 GCA_025453735.1 bacterium
TTGGGCTGATTACCTTCGATCAAAAAATACGGAAGTACTTGCCGCCGCGTTCCATCAGGAGCTATTTGCCCCAAATTTTGCGGGAGCTTGACCAGGTGACGTGCAGTGAAATAACCGATATTGCCAATACCCTTCACGAGATGGCGGAACGAATCCACCGGAGAGGATTGATTGTCATTTTTTCCGATCTTTATGATGACCCGGAAAAAGTCATGTCCGGGTTGAAGCATTTTCGACACAACAAACATGAGGTGATTGTATTTCACATTCTGGACCCGATGGAGATAAATTTCGATTTCAAGCGAAATACATTATTTAAAGATCTGGAAACAAGCGATGAGCTATTGACCCAGCCCTGGCACATTCAGGCAGAATACCAGAACAAGGTGAAGCAGTTCATCGAGAATTACAAGCGAAGAACAAGGTGAAGCAGTTCATCGAGAATTACAAGCGACAGTGCCGCTTAAATCGCATCGACTATGTCTTGTTGAATAGCTCCTGGGATTACGATATTGCCCTGATGGAATATTTGAATAAAAGAAAACGGATTGGGGGATAATCCTCTTTTTTGCACGACTAACATAACGAATTCGCCATGCAAATTTTTATTTTCTGGGTTGTCTTAATTGCCATCTTGCTCGGAATCTATTTATGGCATAGCTATCGACGCTCACCAAAAGGCTTTCGCTTCCAGGTAAAATTGACCGTCATTTTCATTTTGTTGGTGCTGCTTCCCTCTGTTCCACTGACATTTTTAGTGAGCGATTTGTTGACCCGCGGGGTGGAAATGTTTCTGCTGCCTGGCGTGGAAAACTCGATGTCGCAATCACTCGATATTATCAAGTCCCAATTGGAGGAAAAGGGAACAATCTTCCTCAGAACTTTTCCCTCGAGAAATAAAATTGATAAGGATATTTTAACTATAAATCAAATCTTCTATTTGGGAAAATTAAATTGCAAGAACCAGCAAAATGCTTTTTCCCATTCATTTATTGATAGTCCAGAAATATTAGCCCAAAGTCCCCTTCATAATCCAGAGCACGTTCGATCGATCCTGGGCGAGCAATTGAAAAGCAGCGTCTATGCTTTCGGGACTCACACAATATGTGAAGTTTACCAGTTTTCTGCTGATAGTTGCATCGATGTCGTTGCCTTTGCAGTTGATCCGAAAATAATTCAAGCAAAAGACCAGGTGTCGCAATCATTGCGGGTTTACACATTTTTGTCGTTGATGAAAAAATCAGTAGTGGAAGGACAGATCATTTGGGGATTATCCACGATTTTTATTATCATCCTGACAATGAGCGCAATCTACGCGGCGAAATTATTATCCCGTGGAATCAGTGAGCCAATCGGGGAATTGGTGAAAGGGATGCAGCGTGTCGCAGAAGGTAATCTTTCGCAGCCTGTGGAGGTCAGGGCAAAGGATGAGATCAAATTTTTGATCAGCTCATTTAACCAGATGTCTCACGATCTGAAAGTCAGCCAGGAAAAATTAGTCAAAGCCGAGCGCCTGGCAGCCTGGCAGGATGTCGCCAGAAAAGTATCGCATGAAATCAAAAATGCCCTGACGCCAATTCAGTTATCCTTGCGGCGCTTGATAAGTCGGCTTGAGCCGGATGATCAATCAGAAATCGATGAGCCATTGACCACAATCCAGGAAGAAGTTGAATCGTTGCGGCGACTGGCAGAGGAGTTCACCACATTTTCACGGCTTCCCCAGACCAATTTAAAGCCGGAAAATTTGAACGATCTCATTCGCAAGGTGACGACCCTGATCGAGGCAGAGCCGCATTCGATTGCTTTGAAGTTAGAGCTCGACGAATCGATTCCCGCTATCTTGCTGGATCGTGAACAGATGCGACGGGCGCTTCACAATATCATCAAAAACAGTATCGAAGCAAGCGAACGTGGCAGCGCAATTTTTATTCAAACGAAACGAGTCGAAAAAGAAAATCGAACATTTCAAATCATTATTCGCGACCAGGGAGCCGGAATGAGTCCCGAAGTGCTTGCTAAAATATTTGAGCCTTACTTCACTACGAAGAACAGAGGGATGGGATTGGGATTATCAATCGTCAAAAGAATCATCGAAGATCATAACGGGGAAATAGTATTTGAGAGCGCTCCCGGCAAAGGGACACAGGTTACCATTTACTTGTAGCTTTCTCAAAAAAATTTTCCAGTCAACTTTTTTAAAAGTCAATTTCATTCTTCAGAGTTCCATGGTGCTATGGATGTCGCCATCAATTCCCATAATCTCCCTACCCCAAAAAATATATCTATTTATAAAATACCTTGCATATTAGAAGCAGACATATTTTTCGATTTTATTTTTTTAAGTGGATGTGTCCACTCTAAAAATTAGATTTTAGGCAAAGTCATTGCGAGCGTAGTGAAACGGAGCGAAGTCAAGGATGCGCCTCTGGCGTGCAATCCCTTCTGTCTAAAGAGATTGCACGCCAAAGGCGCACTTTCAGCTTCGGCATAAAACGCCTCGCAATGACGGCTACAAACTAAATTTTATCGTTTTAGACCTTTTTAGAGTGGACTCATGGATGCAAAAAATATAAAAAATGAGGCACGAGTTGATATTCGAATCAAGCCGGGGTAATGAAATTCAACACTTATCCCAAAAGTGGAACGGAATTTGTAAGCAAAAGATCGGATGCACTGATCATAATCGAACTGCTTTATCGGAAAATCGCTTTGATGCTGCCCCAGGTATAGCGGGCGCCTGAAATAGCAGGAGTGACTGCGACGATTTCAGAATAGGCGGATTCGCTTTCATCGATGTTTATT
>JALOPY010000078.1 GCA_025453735.1 bacterium
GGATTGGCCGAAGGCTCTCGATTGCTCACAGACATCCCCAAAGACAAGGTTTTGACTTATCAGGACGTGGCGCGACCCGAAGGCCGGCTCTGCGACAAGCTTCGGGCCGAGCAGGATCAGCATTTTTAATAAGGCGAGCAGTAGGTAAGGGATTTGAAAAAGATAAATTCCACAATTTGAGGCTGGCCTTCCGCTAATTTTTTCGTCAGGTTTGAATTAATGATGATATTTGCCCTGGACAATTCAAGCTGGTCATGTCATGGTCATCATAAAACCCATAACCTGGAGGTTTATGATGGCCCCCAAAATAGAGAGAGTCGACACGATACCGCTCATCATTTCATTTCTTGACAAGATGGTTGTTCAGCAGGTGATCGACGGTATCTTCATTTCCCATGGCAACTGGTCCGGGCTCAGTTATGGTCAGTTGACGGTTTTGTTTGTGACCTATGTGTTGCACACGCTGGCCCATCGGTTTTCCGGGATGGAAGCCTGGGTCAATCACCACAGAGCGGTTATCGAACGTGTGACGGGCTGGCGCGTGGGTGAAAAGGATGCCACTGACGATTGGCTGGACAGACTGGCGGAAGTTCTGGGTGAAAACATGGATGGTCAGCTGCAGCCATGCACATGCGCAGCGTTAAGATAAATCTTTCCAAAATTGTTTGGACAAAGCCGAGGAGAAACTCTCCAATCTCAAGGTCAAGGCCAAAGAAAGCGCCGACTCGTTTCGGCTCAAAGCCGAGAAGATATTGCAGGCCTGCAACCTAGAGGCGAATTTTCGTCTTGAGATCAACGAAACCATAACACCGCAGAAAGAGTATGTCGGCAGAGGACGCCCCGACCCGAAAAACCCCCTTTGAAATGGTGGATATTCGAAACCTTGCCCTGGTGGTGCATGGCAATGAAGAGCTGATCGCTCAATTCCGATTGCTCGCCGGTTGGCGGATTTTTGTAATCAATGTTGCTGAAAGCCGGATGACGCTCAACCAAAGCACGCAGTACTACCGGGTTGAGTGGCTGGTGGAAAGGGGTTTTCACCGATTTAAAAGGGGGCATATCCCGGTCCTGCCGCTTTTTTTACGTCTGCCGGAAAAAGAACCAAGGGGCTGATGCTGATGTTGACAATCGCCCTTCAGGTATTGACCCTGATGTAATTCGTTTCCCGCAGGGAGTTATCCAAATTGGGTGAATCCATTTCAGGACTTGTTCCCGGCAATCCTAAAATGAAGACAACCCGCCCGACGGCGGAACGGTTACTTTCACAATTCGATAACCTCCACCCGTTGATCGAAGACAAGGGGAAAAGGATTTCGGCCGTGATGGTTGAAGGGTTCACAACCTTACAGAAGAAAATCCTATCCATCCTGAAATTGCCAGAAGAAATTTATGACCTTTCCTTCAAGCATTAAAAAAGAATTCGGCTTTCTGAAATGAGCGAAACCCAAGGGATAAAACCCAGTAAAAAATTTTGCCGTGTATGGAGAGCAAGGAGCATATGTACAAAGATAGTATAAATACATCTGTGATTTTAATTAAACCCAGGTCTGGTTGGCAAATAATAGATTTCAAAGCCTTAATGGAGTATCGGGATCTGTTTTTTTTCCTTGTTTGGAGAGATATTAAAGTTCTTTATGCGCAGACTATTTTGGGTTTTTCATGGGCAGTTCTGGAGCCCCTGGTACAACTTGTTGTTTTTACGATTATTTTTGGTCGCGTTGCAAAAGTGCCGACCGATGGAATTCCATTCGTTTTATTTAGTTCTGTAGCTATTATCCCATGGACCTATCTTTCGCAAGCGATGACACAATCAAGTCAAAGTCTTGTGCTGGGACAGGGGATGCTTGGAAAAGTTTATTTTCCAAGGTTAATATTCCCGATTACACCAGTACTCTCCAAATTAGTTGACTTTGGGATTTCCATTATTCTTGTTATAGCAATAATGATTTATTACCGGGTTATGCCTACATGGAATTTACTTTTATTCCCTCTTCTTTTATTGTTGATGATGAGCATCAGCGCAGGGATTGGCTTATGGCTGTCTGCTCTCGCAATAAGATATCGTGATGTAAAATATGCTATGGCTTTTGGCCTTAAGATGCTTATGTATTCGGCACCAATCGTCTATTCCGCTTCCTCGATACCTGAAAAATTTCGTATTATTTATTCCTTAAATCCGATTGTGAGCGTAATAGAGGGCTATCGGGCCTGTTTTTTGGGTACTCCCATTCTTTGGCAATTTATTTTACCTGGAGTGGGCGTAGCGGCAATCATCTTAATCGGTGGAGCAATGTATTTCCAGCGAATGGAGCGGTTTTTTGTAGATGTCATTTAAATTATTGAAAAATTATCGGGAAAAAAAATAGATGAATTCCGCAGACATTGCAATAAAAGTAGAAAATATAAGTAAGCGGTACAGAATCGGAACAAAAGAGGATATTCACGACACCATAGGAGGGGCAATATTTGATTTTTTTAAAAGCCCGATTAAAAATTATAAAAAATATCGCTCATTATATAAGTTTGATGATGATATTAATGATTCTTCAGATATTCTTTGGGCACTAAAAAGTGTCTCTTTCAATGTAAAAAGAGGTGAAGTAATAGGGATTATAGGTAGAAATGGCGCAGGAAAGTCAACTTTGCTTAAAATATTATCCAGAATTACGGATCCTACAAGTGGCAGTGCTGAGATACGCGGTAAAGTATCAAGCCTTTTAGAGGTTGGCACAGGATTTCATCCGGAATTGACCGGCAGGGAAAATATATTCCTGAACGGAACAATTCTTGGGATGAAAAAAATTGAGGTGGAAAAAAAATTTGATGAAATTGTTGAATTTTCAGGAGTTAAAAAATTTATTGACACCCCGGTAAAACGGTATTCGAGCGGTATGAAGGTTCGACTTGCTTTTGCTGTAGCTGCGCATCTCGAACCTGAGATTTTAATTATTGACGAAGTCTTATCAGTGGGTGATGCCGACTTTCAAAAAAAATGCCTTGGAAAAATGAGGGACCATACACAAGAGGGCCGAACAGTGTTGTTTGTTAGCCACAACCTGGGAGCTGTTATTGACCTTTGTCCAAGATCGATTGTTTTGGAAAAAGGTCAAATCTTAGCCGAAGGACCTTCCAGAGAAATAGTAGAGCAATATCTTTCAACACTTTTTGTTCCTGTTGACAATATGAACCTTCGGGATATCCCAGCAAGAAGCGGGGATGGGCGGCTTCGATTTGTTGCCGCATACTTTCAAGGCCAGGATGGTAAGCGCATAAGCATGCCTATTTCCGGCCACCCAGTAGACATTATTTTAGAATTTTCAAATAAAATGGATTTATTGAATACTGCATTCGTTTTGACTATTTTTAATCAAATGGGAGTCGCTGTAACACACTTCGCTGTGGGATTAAACGGGAAGCCGTTTCAAATTCCAAAAGGTGAATGGAAGGCAATATGCCAAATACCTAAACTCCCCCTTCCCATTGGTAACTATAAAATTTCTATCGCCGCAAGCGATGATATTGGAAAGCTCGATGGCGTAACTACGGCCTGTATTTTCGATATCGAAACAAGTAGTTTTTTTAAAAATAATTGCACACCGTTAATGAGATATTCTGCTGCATTGGTTGATCATAATTGGAAGTTAATCCCTAAAACAAATTCCTAATATACTAAGAATTCAAGATATCATTTTTTTCGAAACCACCCATTTGTGCACTTATAACGAATAGCAGTTTGCTTCAAGGGATTTTTGATGGCTAATTTTATCGCAATTGTAGATGCAAATGAAAAACGTCGGAAAAGCTTTATAAAAAAGATAAAATCAAAATTATCGCCTTTCGAGGGATTGATTCAAAATGAATGTTATTCAGAAAATTTTCACTCGGTTTGGGCTGCAACGAAAAAGGCTCCAATTAGCTTTTTATCTAACGAAAAAAAAGCTTCCATTCTATGGGGCGATGCTTTTTACGGGAATGAGCATGAGAGAATCGATGCCGAAAAATTATGGGCCATTTGGAATGATAGTAGTGATGTAAAAGGTACTCCTTTTGATGGTTTTCATGCTGGCTTAACTTATTCTCCAAAGTGTGGAATAATTGCAGGTTCCGATCTTCTTGGAATCTTTCCCATATACTATTATTCAAAAGGAGATGTTTTATTATTAGGATCAAGTTCAGAACTATTCCAATTCCACCCAATTTTTGAGAAAGAATTCAATCCGATAGGTCTTGTTAGTATTCTAATATCGATGCACATTATTAACGGGGAAACGCTTTTAAAAGGGGTTAAGCGCTTAGGATCGGGAAAGCTTCTTGTCTGGCAAAACGGTTCCGATCCCAAGGAAATTTTACAATATGAATTTCCGGTCTCGAATAAATATTTTAGCTTACCTTTTTTAAATCATGTGGATATTCTGGACAAAGCGATCGAAGAAGCGGTTAACTATAACATTTCCAGCAGGGTAAAATACATTCTTATGCTTTCAGGGGGGTTGGACTCCAGAATGCTGGCTGGATATCTTAAAAAGACAAATGCTGATGTTGAAGCCCTCACACTTGGTTTACCTAAAGACTTTGAAGTGGAATGTGCCGCAAGGGTTGCAAAAAAACTGTTATTTCGACATCACGTGGCCGAAATTTCTTCTGATCAATATCCGGTATTCGCAGAACTTCAAACCCGCTGGGAACATTGTGCTAATGGTTTCAATACAATTCATAGCTGGGGAATACCTTCATATCTAAGGGATTATTCAGAAAGAGTTTTTACAGGTTACACATTAGATGCTGTTATTGGTACAAGATACCTAACATGGGCGCTTTCTCCGTCTTCGAATACCATGTCATTCGAGTCGTTTTTTAAAAATATTAATGCATATGGCATTCATATAGATATTTTAAAAAAACTATGGAGGAAGGAAATTTTTGGGGATGCTGTTGAAGAAATGAAATCTTGTTTTCAAAAAGTTTATTGCGGGTATTCCGATGTCGAGTCCCAAAGGGCATGGTGCTTTAACTTATATCACAGGCAACGATATCATGTTGGGCCAATACTGTGGCGGCTTTCATTTGGTGCTTGGCCTGTCTCTCCAATATTTGACAGGAAAGTATTGGAAAGCGCGGGGGGTATGCCTGCTGCTACAATCGCAGATCGAAGAGCTCAGGAAAAAATTGTTTGCAAACGGTTTCCCAATTTGGCTGCGCTTCCCTTGGATCGAAATAGTTTCAATACAGAACCCCTTCAGCCAAGAATTCGTCATCTTATACTAAAACAATTTAAATTTCGGCTAAAACAAATGAATTTGATGGAATTTTTGGGGAAAAATAGGAAAAATAGCGAACGGCGTCGCTACTTTCGCATTTATGATATCAACGGCCCTGGTTGGTTGGCAGTTCGGCATCAGGCAGAAAATTACCGGGAAAATGTTTTTCCTTTTTTTGAAAAAAATATTTTAAAGGAAATATTACCTTCTCCCAGTGTTAAAATTAACCTGAAAAACGGGATTGATGATGCGTCTGGTATAAAATCATTGCTTGGATTTTTTCTATGGACAAAGGATCATCTTTGAAATATTTAATATGGCTATCCATAAAGCTGAAGTGATCAATAAATTGGATAGGAGAGAAAACCGGGAAGCACCGGCTTTAATTTGTTCGTAAAATTGTTATTGTTGGGGATTTTGGGTCTAAAATACTGCCAGAGCAATCCCGCACCACTTGCAAGCGGATGCGGCCAAATTTTTGTATCTGATCACAGGTTAAACCAATTGAAATTATTCAATAATTTTTCTAATGATTTTGACCCATGCTATGTAACTTATTGAATTTACATGATGTCGCTTTTGAGACTCAATTTGGTCTGATTGTTAATATCATTTAATTTCGAAAGGTTAAAGCGATCATACCCTTGTGATCAGATACGGGGAATCTCTGTTTTGACTCGACAAGTAAAAATCGACTTTTTTGGCCGAGTCCGCAGGCAACACGAGGCCAACTAAGCGCCCTACCTTTGTCATAGGATGGATCGTGACCTTTTACCCTTCCATCATTTTCTCAATTCAACAATTTCCCCGCAGGCAAAGGTAACCCGAGGTTTCTGGCAAAGACTGGTCTTTAGAATTTTAAATTGACAAACAAAACTTTTTTTGTGATAATTATAGTATACACTTTGGTACCGATCAACAAAGCCGGTAAAAAACCTTAACAAAACGAATTCAAGTTTTTTGGTTCGCCATAGGGGAAATTCTGTTATATTTTCCGTTTGCTTTTCGGCTACCAAAATCAACACAATCGAAATGGAATCAGGAAAATTATTGAAGGTGATTTGAAGATGCCAAAAATGCTTTGGATAAGGAGTTAATCAATGAATTGCAATAAATTTGGACATCATTTGGTTCGATTTTTGAGTTTTAGTTTGCTGGCTTTGTTCATGTTTTCATTGAATCCCTGTTTGGCAGCAGAACCCTTGTCTTACTGGAGGTTGGATGAGGGCTCGCAACCCTACGAAGATTTTGCAAGCAACAATGATGGGACATGCATTGATAATAGCCTCGACTTTTGCCCGGAACGTGTTCCTGGAAAAATCGGTCAGGCGCAGTTCTTTGACGGTCTCATTGAAGGTCTTGATGTTCCTGGAGATTCCTTTAATTGGACTTCCACTGACAGCTTCACTATCGTAATTTGGATGAAAAAGATTGGTCAACCACCCACCGAAAATGAGGTTATTGTCGGTCGAGAGGATCGGGTAGAAAACCGTCTACACTGGTGGCTGGGTGTTCACGGAGAAGACGGCGGCGCAATGTTTGTATTGATTGATTCAGGTGGAATAGGTAACAATGAGCGGTTTTTTCTGCTGAGTACCAAAACAATAACGGACGGTGATTGGCATCAAGTTGTGGCCGTGAGAGACGCAGGCCAAAACTTGAATATTTTGTATGTGGATGGTGTGCTCGAAGATAAAGTTTCCATAACCTATCCTGGCAATTTCACGTCGAGCTTTGCAGACTTGAACATAGGCTATTTGCAAGAATACTTCAGAAAATTCTACTATTATGAAGGCACCGTCGACGACGTTCAGATCTACAACGCCGCTCTTTCGGAATCGGAAATAGCCGCTCTTTATCGTCAGAAAGTTGGCAGGAATATGCCCTGGCTGCCAGTAATTCTATTAGACGACAAATAACCTTACCAGCAAGGAGAATTCTGTGATCGGATTTAGGGTCAAGTCGATTGCAAAAGAACGGCAATTTTATGGCAAGGACTTTCGGAAGGTACCTTTTTCAACCTCTTAACACCGTCCCTTTATGCTTGGTTGCGTATGACGGCAGCAAATTGGTTCAAATGGACATGAAACATACAGCGTTGTTGCCCTTCAAAGGCGGCAAAACTTAAATACCCTTTTATTTGTCAACCTGTGCCGGTGTGGATACCGGCAGGCGCGATAATTCATATCTCGACTGCCGGAAGCACTATGACAAGATAACTTAAGGCCCGTACCAAGGCCGCCATCAAACAAGCCTTCCTCGCTATAAAACTAGATATTCGGCGCATCGAGCGCGAAACATCGACAGGCCCACCGCATGTGGATCCACCGCCAATCTTCGATGACCCTTTGGAGGCGTTGCATTTCGCTCGCGGCGGAATGCCCGCGGCTTTCCACTGCCCCATCGACGACTGTTGCCTGCTGAACGGACTCCGATTCGGGCGCGCGGGCTGGAACCCCTTCTCGGCAACCGTCAGCCAGATCCTTGGGGGACAATGTAATAGTTACCTCGGATCCGGGCTGCAAAAGCACTACCAATTCTGGCGGCCATCCCGGGCAAGCGAGGCAATCAAAGGTCATCCGAATAGCGCCAGTTAACTGAGTGGGTAATCCCCCCGACATCTTTATTCTGCAGTTCCTTGGAGATCGTTAGAACCTGCACAGATCAGTGCGGAGGTCGAGACCTGGTATCGAAACGATCTGGTCAAACATGGGTTGCTTGGCCTACGAATCGAGACAGACGGGTTCAAGACCCATGGACTCGGCCAGCCTCCTTTGGGAAATGCTGAATTCCTTCGACTTAAGAAAATAACCTCCAGCAACGGCACTGCCGGCTTTGTTCGGACCTATGGCGATGTTTTTGTGTGGATGCTCCGGCGAGGAAATGAAGTTCGCTTCGTAAACCGCGGCGGACCTCACCGCATGGCGGCCATGGACGCGTTGGGGAGCAGAACCATTCCAGCCCGTTTTCAGCAGCTGGGGATCTTCAAGCTCGAAGACGTCAATTATCGGCCGCAGGTTCAAAAGAAAACCTGGGCCCGGAGCAAGGCGATCCGTTATTTCAACCATATCTTTGATTTTAATGTCCGTGATTGGGCTCAGGAACGTAAATTTCGATAAGGGTAAGGCCAACGGCGGTTGCGCT
>JALOPY010000079.1 GCA_025453735.1 bacterium
CTTTTAATCGTGCAGCCAGAGCAGCGACGTGTGGCTCGTGCAGCATAGTATTATGATTGCCTGGCACTTCATGGACTTCAACGCCACCTAACGCGACCTTATTCCAGCCTAAATCCCAGCCATGTCCATCGTCGTGGTCTCTCTCGCTTGATCGAAACAGAGCGACTTTTCCGGGATAGGTAGTCAGATTGTAATTCGTCCAGGCATCCATTTGCGATCGCAATACTTCAACATACTTTCGGAATTGACCTAATCGAACAAATTTTGATATCATGTTCGCTTTTTTAATAGACTTCAATACAAATTTCAATTGATCTTCATATTCCATCTGTCTCATTGTATCCAGTGGAAATTCGATGCGACCGTTGAACATTCCCTGCAAAAATTCGGCACTATCTTTTGGTACTTCATTGGGAAGAAACGGTCCCTGGTCGAACATGGCTAACAGCGCGACTTTTTCACCCATTCTCTGCATCTGCTGGGCGATTTCGTATGCAATAATTATGCCCATTGACCAGCTTCCGATCATGTAGGGACCATGAGCTTGACGCGACTTGATTGCATCGACATAAAAAGCAGCCATTTCTTTAATTTCTGTATGCGGTTCAACCTCTCCATGAATTCCCCTGGCCTGAATGCCATAGAACGGTTGATTTGGACCTATTTGGCGAGCGAGATCTGCATACCAATGGACGCTACCGCCAGATGGGTGTACCATAAAAATTGGCGGCTTCGAATTATTATCATGAAACACCACCAGTGAAGAAGCTGCAGAATCATTTATTTCTTTTTCACTGCTGGCTGATTTTTGATCTTTTTGTTCAACGCCCCGAAGCATATTCGCCAAATGTTCAATCGTTGGTTCCTTGAACAAAGCAACCAGCGGAATCTCTTCTTCAAAATCATTCTGAATTTTTCCCAGCAAGTGGATTGCTAAAAGCGAATGTCCTCCCAACTCGAAAAAGTTATCTGTCACCCCAATTGGATGATAGTTTAAAACTTCTTCCCAGATCTGCGCCAACTTTGTTTCCATTTCATCTCGTGGCGCTACAAACTCCTTTTCTCTCACAATTCCGGCTTCATCGGGCTCGGGCAATGCTTTGCGATCGACTTTTCCGTTGGGTGTTAACGGTATCGCATCCAGTTTGACAAATGCCGCAGGGATCATATAATCTGGCAGTTTATCACTTAAATAATTTCTCAATTCGCGAACTTCCAGTGAGCTATCAATTGTTTTGCCTGGCACAATATAAGCAACCAGCCGTTTGTCGCCGGATTTATCCTCGCGAGCCAGCACAACAGCTTCGACAAGGTGAGGATGCTGGATCAACGTTTTCTCAATTTCACCAACTTCAATTCGGAAACTGCGAATTTTGACCTGGTGATCGATGCGTCCTAAAAATTCAATATTGCCATCCGGCAGAAAACGAGCCAGATCGCCAGTTTTGTACATTCGTGCGCCAGGCTCCTCGCTAAATGGATTGGGGATAAACTTTTCGGCTGTCAGATCGGAACGGTTATAATATCCTCTTGCCAATCCAACGCCACTAATGTACAGCTCGCCGGAGACGCCGATTGGGACTGGATTCAAATATGAATCCAACACATAAATCTGAATATTATCGATGGGACGTCCGATTGGAATAGTAGCCATTTCCTCTTCTAATCCATCAACCCGGTAATAGGCAGGACCAATTGAAGCTTCGGTCGGGCCATAGCCGTTGTAGAATTTTCTTCCAATCGACCAACGTCTGGCAACTTCTTTAGGACAACCCTCGCCAGCCGAGACCAGTGCCTGCAGTTTATCAAGTCCTTCCGTCGGCAAAATTTTCAGAATCGATGGCGGAATGATCGCAAAGGTGATTCCCTGTTCCTGCAATAAACGATGCAAAGCTTGTATTGACAGCAGCGTCTCTCTTGCGACAAGCTGGAGCGTCGATCCTGAAAGCAACGCTGTAAAAATTTCAGCCAGAGAAGCATCAAAACTAAATGATGCAAACTGCAATACCTGTCCGCCAGGCTTTATCTCTAACCCTCGAATATGGAAATTGATAAAGTTACATAAACCTTGATGCCGCAATAAGGTGCCTTTCGGTTTGCCTGTCGAGCCTGACGTATAGATCATATATGCCAGGTTATTAGGCGACACATTACTGACAGGATTCTGATCACTTTCCTGCTCCATCATCGCAAAATTATCGTCCAACAGAATGGTGTGGGCAGTTGTTGATTGCAGTTTTTCAGCAATATCGCGTTGCACCAGCAGGATCGGGGCTTTGGTATCTTCAAGAATAAATGCCAAACGTTCCACAGGATAGGCTGGATCCATCGGCACAAAAGCTCCACCTGCTTTCAAGATTCCCAATTGCCCGATAATCATTTCGATGGAGCGGTCAATGCAGATGGCAACTACGGTCTCCGGACCAATGCCAAATCTTTGCAAGTAATGTGCCAGCTTGTTCGCTTTCCTGTTCAACTCAAAATAGGATAACTCTCTATCGCCCATGCGCACGGCAATCGCCTCAGGTGATTTTTTGGCTTGCAATTCAAACCATTCATGAACACATTTTTCATAAGGAAAATCAGCATACGTCTGGTTCCACTCCACGACCATCATCTGTTTTTCTGATTCTGTGAGAATCGAAATATCGGCAATGCGTTGCTCTGGGTTGTATACGATTCCTTGCAACAACATCCGAAAATGTTTGATCATTCGCTGGATTGTCGTCTCATCAAACAAATTGGTATTATATTCAAACGATCCGCCCAATTTTTCTCCCTGGTCGATCATCGAGAGCGTGAGGTCGAATTTGGCAATCCCACTGTCAGCTTCCACAGGACTGAGCACCAGATCTGATAATTCCTGAGACTGCGCTTGGGGATTTTGCAGCGTAAAAACAACTTGAAACAGCGGGCTGAAGCTCATATTCCGCTCGGGTTGCAATTGATCCACGATCATTTCAAACGGCAAATCCTGATTACTATAGGCACCCAGGGAAGCTTCTTTGACACGATTTAACAGTTGATTAAAACCTGGATTGCCCGATAAATCAGTGCGCATCACCAGCGTATTCACAAAAAAGCCAATGAGTCCTTCGATTTCAGATCGGTTGCGGTTTGCGATTGGCGTGCCGACACTGATATCTTCCTGACCCGAATAGCGATAGAGCAATGCCTGAAAAGCAGCCAGCAGCAGGATGTACAGTGTTGTTCCTTCCTGCTGACTTAAATCTCTGATTGCTTTTGAAAGCGTTTCAGGAAGCTCAAATGCCAGGGTATTCCCATCAAAAGTCTGTACTGCAGGTCGGGGTCGGTCGGTCGGCAATTCCAGTAATGACGAGCTCCCAGCCAATTGCTTCTTCCAGTAGTTTAATTGAGTTTCTAATACATTACCCTGGAGCCATTGGCGCTGCCATTGAGCAAAATCAGCATATTGAATGGTCAGCTCGGGTAGCGGCGATGGCTTTCCCTTTGAAAAGGTTTCGTACAGCACTGCCACTTCACGGATGAAAATATTCATGGACCAGCCATCAGAAACGATGTGGTTCATATTCAACAGGATAATATACTCCTGTTGATTGAGCTTTAGCAGGGTCACTCGTATCAATGGCAATTGCGATAAATCGAAAGGACGTTGAGCTTCTTCTGCTGCCAATTTCAAAGCTGCTTGTTCCTGCTCAATCGGTGGGGAATTGGACAAATCCAAAATTGGCAATGGAATATATAGCTCTTTAGCAATTAATTGAATCGGATGTCCATTCTTTTTGGCAAATGAGGTCCGCAAAATTTCGTGTCGCCGGACGATTTCGTTCAAGCTGCGATGTAATGCCTCCACCTGCAGATTACCAGTCAGCCGAATTGCTGCGGGCAAATTATAAAATGGCAAATTTGGCTCCAACTGATCGATGAACCAGAGCCGTTGCTGCGCGAAAGAAAGCGCGATATTCTGATCCCGTGAAACCGGCACAATCGGCGGCTCGCTTTGAATGTCATCAATTCGCTTTGATGAATCGATGACCTTTGCCAGTTCTTCGATCGTGGGCGATTCAAACAGGTTGCGGATCGGCAATTCAACATTGAAAACATCCCGAATTCGGGAAATAAGCTGGGTGGCGATAAGCGAATGTCCGCCCAATTCAAAGAAATTATGTTTAATTCCAACTTTTTCCAGACCAAGAAACTCTTGCCAAATTTCTGCCAGGGCTTGCTCTGTCTCTGTTTGCGGCGCAACAAACGACACACCTGTGTCAGCGGCTGCCAGGTCAGGATCGGGCAATGCTTTGCGATCGATCTTGCCGTTCGGCGTGAGTGGCATAGCATCCAGCCTGACGAATATCGAAGGGATGCTGTATTCTGGCACAGAAGCTTTTAAAAATTCTACCAATTCATTCGTCATTGGGCCTTCTTTCGTGCTGGCAATAAAGTATGCCACCAATCGATTGCCACGTCCTGCTGATTTCATCTCCTTTGCTAACACAACAACTTCTTGAATTGCTGGATGTTGAATCAAGATTGACTCGATTTCGCCCAGCTCAATGCGGAAACCACGCACCTTCACCTGGTAATCGATTCTTCCCAGGAATTCGATATTGCCATCAGGCAGGAAGCGAGTCAAATCGCCAGTCCGATACAATCGAGCGCCTGGCTTGTTCGCAAAGAGATCTGGAACAAATCGCTCCGCAGTCAAATCTGGGCGATTATGATAACCACGTGCCAATCCAACGCCGCCTATGTACAATTCTCCTCTTACACCTCGCGGCACCGGATTCATGTTTTTATCGAGGATATAGAGCTGGATATTATGAATCGGTTTGCCGATGGGAATTGTGGTGCATTCATCTGGAATTCTTTCAACCAGGTAGCTTGTGACGCCAATCGTCGCTTCCGTTGGCCCGTAAGCATTGAGCAATCGCCTCCCCCTTGCCCAGCGTTTGGCAATATCCTTGGTACAAGCTTCACCCGCAGAGATGATTGTCTCCAGTTTATCCAATCCTTCATTCGGAAGAATTTTCAATAAAGAAGGCGGCAAGGTTACCGTGGTAATCCCTTCATCGCGAAATAGCTTGATCAAATCTGGCGCAGACATCAGGGTATCCCGGCTGGCAAGGTATAGGGTCGCTCCTGTCAACAATGCCATGAAAATCTCGGAGACTGAAGCATCAAAACTGAATGAGGCAAATTGCAGCACGTGACTATTGGCAGTGACTGCAAAATCGTGAATCTGGGAATAGGTCAAATTGCATAGCCCACGATGTTCCAGCATCACTCCTTTCGGTCTTCCTGTGGAACCTGACGTATAAATCATGTAGGATAAATTATTGACCGTTGTCCCGTTGTTTATAGATTGTTGAGAATCTTCCCTGGCAATTATTTCCCAATCTCTATCCAGGCAAATCGTTTTTGTGCCAGTTATCGGCAGTTGGGATAACAATTTTTCTTGTGTCAACAGAACCGATATTCCGGCATCTGCCAGCATATAAACAATTCGATCTTTCGGATAAGCAGGATCAATGGGCAAATATGCGCCGCCTGATTTCATGATTCCCAGTAATCCAACGACCATTTCGATGGAGCGTTCGACACTGATTCCGACAACAATTTCCGGCCCGATCCCAAGCTTGCGCAAATAATTTGCCAGTTGATTTGCTCGCTGGTTCAATTCACGATAGGTCAGCCTGCTCTTTTCAAACACCAACGCTAACGAATCAGGAGTTCGCTCAACCTGAGCCTCAAACAGTTGATGTACGCAAGAACGATCTGGATATTCCGCTGCTGTGGCATTCCACTCATAAAGATAACGAACTTTTTCCTCCGGAGTCAATAAGCTTGCCGATGAGATTTGTCTCCCCGGATCGGCAACGATGTGCTTTAACAGATTTTGAAAATGACCGATAATTTGCTCGACAGTTTCTCCATTGAACAAATCGGTATTGTATTCTAAAACGCCAGCGATGCCATTCGCCCCTTCTTCAACCGACAGCGTCAAATCGAACTGAGTCGTCCCGATTTCGGACATGATCGGGATCATTTGCAGCTCAGATGATTCGATTGTCGTTCGGGGATTGTTCTGCAAGATGAACATCACCTGGAACAGCGGTGTATGGCTCATATCCCGCTCGGGCTGAATCATCTCCACTAATTTTTCAAACGGCACATCCTGGTGTTGATAAGCGCCCAGGCAGACGCCTTTTACCCGCTTCAATAATTCGACAAAGCTGGGATCGCCAGACAGGTCGGTTCGGAGCACCAATGTATTGGCAAAAAATCCGATCAATCCTTCGGCTTCTTTTCGAGTTCGGTTGGCGATGGGCGTGCCTACGCTGATATCGCTCTGGCCTGAGTAACGATGCAATAGTGTTTTAAACGCCGCCACCAGCGCCATAAACAGGGTGACACCATGCTGCTGGCTGAGTTGGTTAAGCTTGTCCGAAACTTTTCTGGAAATTTCAAATGATCGCAGCGAGCCATTGAATGTCTTGATCGCTGGTCTTGGTCGATCCGTGGGCAATTCCAACAGCGCTGGAATGTTGGTCAGCTTCTTCTTCCAGTAGAGCAACTGTTTTTCCAGTACCTCGCCCTGGAGCCAGCTTCGCTGCCAGTGGGCATAATCGGCAAATTGAATCGTCAATTCAGGCAATGGCGATTGCTGATTGGTTGAAAATGTCTGATAGAGAATTCCCATCTCCTGCATCAAAATATTGACTGACCAGCCATCGGAAATGATGTGATGCATGGTGAACAGCACCACGTGATCTTCTTCGTCCAATTTCAAGAGCGTTGCTCGGAACAACGGACCTGTTGCCAGATCGAATGGCTGACGGGCATCCTCATTCGCCAATCTGATGATTTCATCTTCTCGTTCTGATTCGGGCAAAGCCGTCAAATCAATCAGCGGCATTGAAAAATTCGGTTGTTCGGCGATGACCATGATCGGCCGTCCCTTCACCTCGGCGAAAGTGGTACGCAAAATTTCATGGCGCCGCATCGCTTCTCGAATGCTCTGCTCGAATGCCTCGATATTTAATTTCCCTTTCAAGCGAACCGAAGACGGGATGTTGTAGAACGATTGTCCAGGATCGAGCTGATCCAGAAACCAGAGCCGCTGTTGTGAGAACGAAAGCACCAGTTCGGTCGCTTTATCACGAGAAATGGGCTCGATCGGCGGTGTTTCAACTGTTCCAATCGTAATTTGAGCTTTCTCGATTCGATCAGCAAATGCTGCAATCGTTGGCGCTTCAAAAATCGTAATCAGCGGCAGGTCAACTTTAAAATGCTCTCTGACACGAGAAAGCAATTGGGTCGCTAATAAGGAATGGCCGCCCAATTCAAAAAATGTATCATAAATTCCCACCTGATCAATCTTGATCAGATCAGTCCAGATTTTTGCCAGATCTTGTTCAGTATAGGTTCGAGGTGCAACAAATTCTTTCTTCAAATCGGAGCGGCTGATCTCTGGCGCTGGCAGTGCCTTGCGATCCAATTTGGCATTCGAGGTTAATGGGATCAAATCGAGCTTGATGTACGCCGCTGGGATCATGTACTCGGGCAATTTTTCTTTCAGGAATTCCCGCAGCTCATCCATCGATGGCAGGGAATCATTTTCTGGAACGATGTACGCTACGAGACGGACATCGCCCTCGACCTTCCAATCGAGCACGACGATTTCTTTGATGGCGGGATGCTTGCCCAGAATCGCTTCGATCTCTCCCAGCTCGATGCGGAAGCCACGGATTTTCACCTGGTGATCGATTCGGCCCAGAAACTCAATATTGCCATCAGGCAGATAGCGAGCCAGATCGCCTGTACGATAGAGCCGTTCTCCAGGCTGCGGATTAAATGGATCAGGGATAAATTTTTCCGCCGTCAAATCAGGACGATTGAGGTAACCTCGAGCCACGCCAGCGCCGCCAATGAACATCTCGCCAGCAACGCCGATGGGCACAGGCTCAAAATTTTGATCCAGCAAATAAATCTGCATATTGGCAATCGGAACGCCAATCGGCACCGAGCCGAGCCTGTGAAAATCATGAGGCGTATCGTAATTCATGCAACCGACAACGGTTTCTGTTGGACCGTATTCGTTGATCAATCGGGTATTGGGAGCATGTTCCAGCCAGAAGGCAATATGCTCGCTGGTCAAATTTTCACCGCCGATGATGAAGGCTTTCACCAGATCGGCTGCCTCTTCGGGATTGATTCCTTCGCCCAGCAGTTTGAGATGAGCGGGTGTGATTTTGACAATGCTGAAATTTCGATACTCCTGCAGCAGCTTCGTCACGATCTCAATATCTTTGGTTTCAGGCGCCATGTAAACCGATCGTCCCGAGAGCAGCGGCGCATAAAGCCCTGTGATCGTGGCGTCGAATGCCAGCGAGGAATGCACCAGCGC
>JALOPY010000683.1 GCA_025453735.1 bacterium
GAGCAGATCCAGCGCTGGAAATTCAGCTACCCCACCCAACGCGATTGGAATCAGCATTCCGCTGTCCAAGCTGCTGCCAAATTTTTGCAGGAACATGCCGAATGCTTTCCTGCCGGAACGATGCCGAGTAATCCAGCCCAATTGGCAATTCTCTCAATCAAAGTTTACAACGTCTTGTTGAAATATATCAGCGAATCCGGCAAAACCAAACTCATGCCTTCAGATTTTGAAACTGCCAAAGCAATCATGGCAGCCAATGAGAAATTCGAAGCCAGGCGTGATAGACTCAAAATCCATGCTCAAGCCAACCCAACACGGGGCAAATCGACTGCTTCGAAATCCGCTTAAATCCCCCTGAATCTTTTTCCATCCCCTGACATCAAATAAACAGTATTTGGAGATCAAAGATGGAAAAAAACACAGAACAGTTCATTAATAAATATTGCGGACAAATCGAGGAGCGGATTGCCGCATGTCGCGACAAAAAAGTAGCCGAGTGCCTCAAACAAATTATCTTTTTAGAAATCAAACATCGCACAAAAGATGACGCCTTATTAAAGAATATTGAAACTCATATCGACAATCTAATCGACGCCCGGTTCTCAAGCGAAGCCAAAAAAGGACATGACATGAAACGATTTGAAAAAAATATTCCGATCGAAGAGTTGATCGCGAAGCACCCCTTTTCAGTTCATTATCTGATGAAAAAAGGGATCAAGTGCATCGTCTGCGGCGAACCGATCTGGGGAACGCTGGAAGATGCGGCAAAGGAGAAAGGATTCAGTAATCAGGATGTTGACAGGATAGTTCAGGAACTGAACGAATTGATAGAGAATTAAAACCTAATTGTTAATTGAGAATCCGCATTAGAGATTGGCGGACCTTCGGTTGAGAATTAAGAATGATAGTGAGCATGGAGGCGAAATGAAAGCGACAATACGGAGAGTGAATGGGCTAAGTTTAGTTGGCAAAGGTGATTCCAATCACTGGGTACCAATGGATACTGTAGCAGATTTTGGCGGAAGCAATGCCGCCACAAAACCGATGGAACTTGTGTTACTGGGGCTGGGCGGCTGCACGGCTATGGATGTTCTTTCCATCATGGCGAAAAAACGAGCCCCAATTGCCGACTTTGAGTTGGAAATCGACGCCGAACAAGCCGCCGACTACCCTAAAGTCTTTACCACGATTAAACTGAACTATATTTTTTACGGCGATAAACAAAAAATTAAAAGCAACGATATCGAGCGAGCCATTGAATTATCCAAAACCATGTATTGCCCGGTATCTAACATGCTAAAGCACAGCGTTACCATTGAATACCACTACGAAATCCGGGAAATGAAAACCAACTAAAGACCACAAATAAACAACTGTCTGGTACTGTCTAAAAATAACACTTGTTTTTTTTCCATAAAAAAATTATATTTCCAATAACTAAAAATTGGAAATATAACAATGGAAATTTCGGAACAAGAATTAGTTCGACTCGCAAAACAAGGCGACCAAATCGCTCAGGCAAAAATCGTCAAAGACCATGAGAAAATGGTGTACAACCTGGGCTTAAAACTGCTGGGCAACGAAGACACTGCGGAATGCGTTTTGCAGGAAACGTTCTTAAAAGTCCTGCAAGCATTGCCTGATTTTCAGGAGAAATCGCAGCTATCGACCTGGATTTACCGCATCGCCACCAACCAGGCGTTGATGCGGTTGCGCAACAGGAAACGAAAATTTGTTCCTATCGACGAAGCGCCTGACGATGATGGCAAAGATTATACCGTGTTCGTACGTTCCCTTGATGCTGATCCATTGGATAATGTCCTGAATCAGGAGTTAAAACAGAAAATGGACCGGGCTATTGAACAATTGCCAGAAAATTATAAAACAGTTTTCGTGATGAAGGACATTGAAGGACTGGCGCTGAAAGAGATTGCTGACATCCTGGATTTATCTCTGCCAGCAGTAAAATCAAACTTGCATCGCGCCAGAATTACCTTGCGAAATAAACTATCAGATATGTGGAATTGAGGTAATAATGTCTGACTGGCAAAACCAACTCTACTTCGGTGACTGTCTCGATGTTTTAAAAACTCTTTTTGAAAAACATCCCGATGGTTTTATTGACTTAATCTATATTGATCCGCCGTTTAATTCAAAACGCAATTACAATATCTTGTTTGAAGATATTAAATTCGATGACACCCAGGCACAAAAACAAGCCTTTGCCGATACCTGGAGCAATGTTTCTTACAAAGATACATTAGAGCAAATCAAGGATATTGATCTTGATTTATTCTATTTGCTTGACAACTTTGATAAAATTCGCATCTCCAAAAGTGCGGTTGCTTATTTAACAACCATGGCGATTCGCATCTGGTATATGCACAAAGTTTTAAAACAAACCGGCAGGTGATATGGTCTTTGGAATAAATAATTTTTTGAATGAAGTGGTTTGGTGTTACAAAGAAAGAGGATTATCTAAAACCTATTATAATAAAAAACATGATGTAATATTATTCTATGTAAAAAAAAGAAATTCACATACCTTTAACTATCAAAATATTTTGGACGATTATTCTGAAGTCACTTTAAAAAAATTCAAACATACAGATGAACAAGGAAGACAATTTCGTATTCGAGGAAGAAATGTACCTGAGGCAGGAATATGGAGACAAAAAACTGATATTCCAATGGAACATGAAAGTGAATATACTTATCGACAGTATTTTGATACATCTTTAGGATCATTACCGAAAGATTGGTTTGAAATGCCTTTTATTAACCAGGCAGCAAAAGAGCGGTTAGGCTATCCCACTCAAAAACCAGAAAAGTTATTGGAACGATTTCTTTTGTGGCTGTGGCACCACCGTCGCGGTAGCGCAACGCTTAAAACGCAACTGGATTGGCGTTGATATTTCGCACTTGGCCATTGGCTTAATTGAAAAAAGATTATTTTATAGCTATAGCAAAACCATAAAAGAAACTTATACAATAAATGGCTTCCCGAAAGACATTGCCTCTGCAAAAGAATTGGCGCATGGCAAGGGGGGGCGCTTAAAATTTCAGGATTGGATCATCGAATCGAAACTTGGTGGCGTACATAATCCCAAG
>JALOPY010000684.1 GCA_025453735.1 bacterium
TAACAGTCGATTGGGCGCGGATTCGGTGAAAGCGTTCACCCAAACCAGTCTATCTCTTGCCAACACTCCGCGACTGATGACCAATATGATGCGTTGGTACGAAGATCCCAATGGTGGTGGCAAGAAAAAGGATCAGACCAATTTTGTCAAAGCGAGGGATGATTACGACCGCCGCTTTATCGAATTCTATCGTGACACATTGGATGCAACTTATTCGACCTCCTCTGCTGCCTATACCGGCGCGGAAAAAGGGTATCCGGCTGGTGATCTGAATTGGTATCCTGAGCTGAAAGCGAAATGGCTAAAAGGCGAGGTGATCAGTGCCGTCGATTATGCTGATAACACGTCTCCAAAACAATTCGCATTGTATCAGAATTATCCAAATCCGTTTAACCCAACAACTGTAATATCTTTCACTCTTGAGAACCCTGGACAGGCAACCCTAACGCTTCATAATATTCTGGGGCAAAAAGTTGCTACATTGGTCGATAAAAAATTGAAATCAGGGTATCATCAAATTAATTTTGATGCCTCTCAATTAGCCAATGGCATGTACTTCTACAAATTGGAATCTAATGGAAAAGCAAGTGTTCGAAAGATGCTTTTGATGAAGTAAATTTCCATCAGCGGGTGTTTTTATCAACAAACCAGGTTTCGCAGAGAAGCCTGGTTTGTTGATCTATAAAATTCTTGATAAGGAGTGAATGAAAAGTTGCAGGTCAATAATTTAAGAAATCGATATTCGAATGGTTTAATTGTTATGCTGCTGATCGCGATGGCTGCGCTATCCTGTGTCGATTCGAAGGATGAAAAGCATGCACGTCCCTGGTCACAGCAGATGGCGGATTCTGAAATGAAACGCAATCCCGAGCCGTGGATGATCGATTTTCGAGGGACACCGAAGTGGGAATATACCCAGGGGCTGGTCCTCAAAGCGATTTTGCAGGTCGGGCAGGCGACTGGAGATGAAAAATATTTTAAGTACGTAAAAACCTATTACGATCAATTTGTGGATAGTGCTGGCAATATTATGACTTACGATCTGGAAGAATATAACATCGATCGTATCAATGCAGGAAAAGTACTATTCCCACTCTATCAAAAAACCGGGGACGAAAAATTTAAAAAAGCAATTTTTTTACTTCGAAAACAGATGCAGACGCACCCTCGAACCAGCGAAGGCGGCTTCTGGCACAAAAATATCTATCCCCACCAGATGTGGCTGGATGGACTGTACATGGCATCTCCATTCTTAGCGGAATTTGCCAAAACATTCAACGAGCCCGCGCTCTTTGACGATGTCACCAATCAAATTATTTTGATGGAAAAACATGCCCGGGATGAAAAGACTGGTCTGCTATATCACGGCTGGGACGAAAGCCGAACCCAGCGCTGGGCAAATCCGGAAACCGGACAGTCTCCGAATTTTTGGGGCAGAGCCATGGGCTGGTACTCGATGGCGCTCGTTGATGTGTTGGATTTTTTGCCTGCTGATCATCCCAAACGATCAGAAATCATTGCCATCATGCAACGACTGGCGACAGCGATTGCAGATTTTCAGGAGGCCGAAACCGGACTCTGGTACCAGGTGGTGGACAAAGTGGGGAAAGAAGGGAATTACCTGGAATCCTCGGCTTCGTGTATGTTTGTTTATGCGATAGCCAAAGCTGTAAAAATGGGCTATATCGATTCAAAATTTTTGGATGTAGCTCAGAAAGGGTATCAAGGTATTTTAAAAAATTTTATTGAAGCTGACAAAGATGGATCAATTCAAATTCACCAGGCATGCTCCGTTGCTGGATTGGGGGGAGATCCTTATCGTGATGGTTCGTATGAATATTATGTCGGTGAAAAGATCAGAAGCAATGATCCCAAAGCCGTGGGACCTTTTATTCTGGCGAGTTTGGAGTTAGAATCGGTTAAAAAATGAACGCCTGGTGGTGAACCAACAGGCTAAGATGTGCAAGCATCCAGAAGGATGCTGTTTTAAAAGGACAATTTATTGTCCTTGCAACTCTTAGCCTTGTCGTTTACGGCAAGGCGGATGACAAATATTAGCCCAATTAAAAACGCATCAAATAAAAGGAAATGTTGTGTATAAGATTTTCAGAAAGAAAAAGGTTCGATTTGGATATATTAAATTAGCATTGTGCGTACTGGTTTTATCAGCGCTATCATTCATCTGCTGTCAGAAAGCATCGCAGGAAGAAATTGGCTGGAGCCAGGTGCCTGAAATTTTAAGTCGCATCATTCCACCTAATTTTCCAGCCAAAGATTTTCAATTCATTTAAAAAGCAATGTCAATTTGCATCTCCGGAAAAATGCGATCATCCGTTTCAGTCAGGAAACTAAGAAATATCTGCCTGTTGTGTACACCCGTTTTGAAGGCGTCGAGTGCAGGAACTATTCGCCGTTTGTCTATGCTTATGAACAGGAAAATATCGCTGTAACAGGTGAAGGAACCCTGGATGGTGGGGCAATGACAAGTGTCTGGTGGGCTTGGAAGGGACCCTGGGATGATTCCGAAAATACGCCCACTGGCTGGGACCACGGCAAACCGGATCAAAGAGCTGATGTGGCAAAGCTCCAAAAAATGGCGAACGACACCTTGCCGGTTCAGGATCGAATTTTTGGCGAAGGAAGTTATCTGCGCCCCAATTTTATCCAGCCCTATCGCTGCAAAAATGTGCTCATCGAAGGAGTGACAATTAAAAATTCACCGATGTGGGTCATTCACCCTGTCCTTTGTTCGAATGTTACTATTAAAAGAGTGATCATCGAAAGTCTCGGACCAAACAATGATGGCTGTAATCCTGAATCCTGCACCGACGTGTTCATCAAGGATTGTTACTTCAATACCGGCGATGATTGCATTGCCATCAAATCGGGACGCAATGCCGATGGCAGACGGGTGAATGTGGCAAGCGAAAATATCGTGATTCAGGGCTGCACTATGAAAGATGGACATGGTGGCGTTGTGATTGGCAGTGAAATTTCCGGAAATTGCCGTAATGTTTTTGTAGAAAATTGTCTCATGGATAGTCCTCATCTGGAACGAGCGTTGCGCATTAAAACCAATTCGCTGCGTGGGGGAATTGTGGAAAATATTTTTTTGAGAAATATAACTGTGGGCGAAGTGAGCGACGCGGTGATTAGAATATTTTTTTATTATGGAGAAGGTGATGTGGGCCAGCATACCCCGATTGTCAGAAATGTTTATGTTAATAATTTAATCAGCAAGAAAAGCAAATACGCGTTATTTTTTCAGGGATATGAGCGCTCGCCAATTTCGAATATTTTTCTTGAAGATTGCAAATTTGAGGGCGTTGCAAAAGGAAATAAATTAGAATATGTTGTTGCTTTGAAAATGAAAGATGTTTATATTAATGGAGTTTATATTAATGGAGCCTTGCCGTGAACGACAAGGCTGAGATGTGGAAGGACGCTAAAGCGCCCTTAAAAAATAGTGCGGATAAAAGCATAGCGTGCCATTGAAATGGAATTTAATCTGGCTCTCGTATTTTGAAAATTTTTATGAAATTTTTTAATAACGTCTTATTTGCCATTCTAATCATTGTAATAATTGGTAATTCTCACGCCCAACAAATTGCTTTTCCTGGTGCTGAAGGTTTCGGCAGATTTACAACCGGCGGTCGTGGCGGAACCATCATCGAAGTGACGAACTTAAATGACGATGGAATCGGTAGCCTTCGGGCAGCCATTGAATCTATTGGCGCAAGGACAGTGGTATTTCGAATTTCCGGAATAATTGAGCTGCAATCAGAACTCAAACTCGCGAATGGCGATATCACCATTGCGGGACAAACGGCTCCTGGTGACGGAATTTGTATCAAAAATTATCCATTGATCATTGCGGCGGATAATGTCATCATTCGATACATCCGCATCCGGCAGGGGGACGAGAAAAAGTTTGAAGGCGATGCCATATCCTGCATTGGCAATCGCAATATCATCATCGACCATTGTTCATTCAGTTGGGGAATCGATGAAGTTGCCTCATTTTATGATAATGAAAATTCCACTGTCCAATGGTGCCTCATCAGCGAAAGCTTGAATCATTCCTTTCATCACAAAGGCGACCACGGCTACGGCGGCATCTGGGGCGGCAAACGTGCTTCGTTTCATCATAATTTATTGGCTCACCATTCCAGTCGCAATCCTCGTTTCAATGGCAGTCGAACGCATCGCGATCCCGCACAAGAAATTGTCGATTTTCGAAATAATGTGATTTATAATTGGGGCTACAACAGTTCTTACGGGGGTGAATCTGGCAATCAAAACCTGGTCGCCAATTACTATAAATATGGTCCAGCGTCGAAGCATAAAAATCGAATCGTGGAACCCTGGGATGGCAAGGGAAAATGGTATGTGGCAGATAATTTTGTATTTGGATCTCCCGACATTACATCGAATAACTGGGCTGGCGGCGTGCA
>JALOPY010000685.1 GCA_025453735.1 bacterium
AGAAAAAAAACATAAAAATTTCAATTCCGTGTCAGTACCACTTCCGTGTTTAGGATTTTTTGGGGGAGCCAGAAATCGAGATTTTCAATTGTTCCGTCTGGCTTGTCCAGGTTAGCAATAATTTAGGACAGATATGAGACCCAGGGGACAAAAGCCAAAATAAATGGTAAAATATCATTCTTCATCTTTCCCCTGGTTTCTTGATGAGTCATAAAACATGAGGGATGATTCACAATTAATTTCGGAGGTACGTTATGAGGAAATTGAATTTCACTATCGTTTTATTTGCCATGATGATGCTGGTGATCGGATGCGGCGGACAGAAAGAGAAAGCGGTGGTTGAGGACATCGTTGCCTTTGCACAAAGGCGGAAAACGGGCAATTTATTCGCTGTCGGATTACAAAATTAAATGGACCGAAGGCAAAGAAGTCACTGAAAAAGAATGGACAAAAGGCGAAGCCCACTGGCATTATGCTGTGGATCATGCAGTGGAAAATATTGGCGACACCGATGCCCGCTTTCTGGTGGTCACTCGCAAGGACCTGGCTTTGCCCGCCGCTGAAGGTTACGATATTTCACAAGATGCCAGCTATCTCGATACGGATCATTCCGAGAATTTTTTTGAGAATGATTATGTCCGCCTCATCGAGGTGAATATTCCTGTCGGCGAAGCGCAGCCGATGCACCAGGGCGTCAATCGCCTGATTTATTCGCTGACTCCCTACACGATCAAATACACCTCAAATAAAATGGAGACCAAAGAAGCCACGATGGAAGCAGGCGCTGCTCACTGGCATACGGCTGATGAACATGCCGTGGAAAATATTAGCGAGACAGAAGCGCATTACGTGATTTTTGAATTTAAGAAGTAATGGCTATTTTAAAAGCTCAGGAGTGCGGTGCCTTTATGCACCGCAGCATCGCACCGCTCCGATCCAGCGGTGCATTCCATAAAGGGAATGCACTCCCAGCAAAACCTGATTAAGCAGCCTAACGATTATCTCTGATGCCATCCGCTTTGGCGAATGGCATCGGTAGATTCTAAAATATTATTATGAATTGAGAAAAAGTTTGACTTATTTGATTTTTATAAGTAAATTCAGGCAGAATGAAAATCAATTCAAGTCATAAAAACAATGGTGAAAAAATGTTAGAAGCAGATATCAATATCTCGATTCCTTTCCAATCTCTTGTTTCAAGTGTTAGGCAACTGACTTTCGAGGAAAAGCTTGCGCTTTTGGAAACGATTGAGGAACAGCTTGAAGAGCAATTAATGCAAAAAAATCCTTTAGTCCAACAAGAAATTGAGGCGGCACGGGCAGCTTATGAGGCTGGTGATTATGTAACGTTGGATGACTATAAAGCTCGAAATAAGGAGCGGTTATTATGAGTTATCAGGTCATCATTCCGAAACCTGTTCAAAAACAACTGGACGATTTACCTGATGATGTTTTTAATCGTGCCATCGAAAAACTCGATGGATTAAAAGAAAATCCTCGACCTTTTGGCTGTATTAAATTGAAAGGATTCAAAAACGAGTATCGGATTCGAATCGGTGATTATCGAATTCGATACGAAATCAATGAACACGAAAAAACTGTGGTAGTGCTTCATTGTAAAAATCGGAGAGATATTTATAAACAATAATCCAGCTTATCAAAGTAACAATCGCTATCGAACCCATTACCCCAATTACCTTTATTACCCCATTTACCCACTTAGCCCCGAATCCCCAACCGCTCAATCATCCGCCGCAGCGTCCCTTTATCAATATTCAGCTCCCGTGCTGTTGCCAGGCGCTTCCAATTATTGCGGATCAGGGCTTGTTCAATGGCTCGTTTTTGAATCGCTGCTAATGACTGTCCTGCAAGCTCGCTTAAATCTTTATCTTCATACTTTTCCCTGAAATGTTCAGGCAAATGTACTACTCGAATAACCTGATCATGGCACAAAATAAAGGCATATTCGATGATGTTTTCCAATTCACGAATATTGCCTGGAAAATCATGTCGCATCAGAAGGGCAAGCACTTCATCCGAGACAGTGGTGATATTTTTGGTTTTCAATTTATTGAAGCGATCGATGAAATTGCTGATGAGCAGGGGAATATCCTCTTTTCGTTCTCGCAAAGGCGGCAGCGAAACGGAGACTACATTCAATCGATAAAACAAATCCTCTCGGAATTTTCCTTCACTGACCAGTTGCTCGAGATTTTTATTAGTAGCTGCAATGATCCGAACATCGGCCTTTACCGATTCAGTTCCTCCCAGCGGTTCATAAATTTTATCCTGCAAGACACGCAGCAGACGGATTTGCAGTGCTGGGGAAATATCTCCAATCTCATCCAGAAAGATCGAGCCGCCTTGTGCCAGGGCAAAGCGACCAGGCTTATCTTTTTTGGCATCGGTGAAGGCGCCTGCTTTGTAACCGAACAGTTCCGATTCCAGCAACGTATCGGGCAGGGCGCCGCTATTGACCGTGATCAGCGGCTTATTTTTGCGACGGCTCAACTGGTGAATGGCGCGGGCAAACAGTTCCTTGCCTGTGCCGCTCTCGCCCTGAACCCGTCTCAATCCCGCCAATGATGTTGCCAGCGACATCTTTCAATGGCGCGGCGCTGATGCTGATGGGGATCTCTTTGCCATCGGCATTGACGATATAAATGTGCTGATTGGTGATGGGCTGATCGTTTTGAATGCTCCTCCTCAACACGCAATTGGCATCACAGACATTGGAATGGAACACATCACGGCAGGTGCTGCCCAGGGCTTCGGCTTTGGGCACGCCCGTGATGGTTTCCGCCGCTCGATTGAATGAGATAATACGCCAATCCGTATCGACGATGAAGACGCCGTCGGCGATGCTGTTGAGTATCTCGTCGGTTTGCAGTTTTGAGGAGATGGAATTTTTAGGGTTCATTGGGCGCAACTATTTTGCTGTATTGGAATTTCAAAATTTGTGCAAAAATATTTTAGAAATTTTTCACAAGGAGCAACGGAGTTAATGGAGACTAACGGAGATTTTTTTGGAATTAACAACAGTTTCAAAACTCCGTTTATTCTCTGCTGCTGCGATTTCACCTTGTAAGAAATTTCTTTAAAAGCAAAGTACACAATTTATAATGGTGCGACGTTAATATACATGAAATAAAAACTTAATACAAGGAAAAATTTAAAATATAGCTTGATCCTGCATGATGATATTGCTCATTAGCACACGCTGCTGTTGTTTGTAAAAGTTTTCTTTGTGTCAGCAAGATAACACTCTTTGTTTATTCTTTTGCGGGCAACACATGGATTGCTTTGATGATAAGCTGCACTTCGTCGCCAACTTTGAGGTCGAGATGTTCGACCGATTCTGTGGTCAACACCGAACCCATTTCTGCCGGGCTGGTCACGACGAATTTTACCAGGGACATGACATCGCCTTTTTTGATCGCTGTTACTTTTGCATTGATATTATTTCGTGCGCCGTATTTCATTTTCTATTCATCCTCGTTTTTGGATTCATTTTCTGCTGCTGTTGTTTAATACCAATACCAAGCAGATGGGGAGAAACGCCAATAATTTCCTGCTCCCGTTCTGTTAGTTTGATAATTTTTAAAAGATAATTTTTTTTGTTCTCATTTTTCCATACTTCATCAAATTTTGATACAAACACCCCGATTCCCTCGACCGGGAATACCTGTACATTTTTAAATCCAATAGCTTCTATTTCCGTTTTCAGTTCAGCAGGAAGATGAAAATAGGCATCGGTGAAGTACATGATATTATCAGTCGGGTTGCAATGAATACCTTCAATCAAATCGTGTTCGACAATATCCCTGAAAATCGGATCATCGACGAGATCGCTCAAAAATCCATCCACCGCAGGTGCAAATCGAGAGAT
>JALOPY010000080.1 GCA_025453735.1 bacterium
CAAATGCGGATTTGAATTGAATCTTGCCGAAGATACAGGTTTAAAAGAATTGTACCTCGATAATGAGCAATTTGATGGTTATTATCGGGATCGCTGCGTCTTCCGCCCTGAAATCGATATCGAAGATACGATGAACGTGCTGGTCAAATACGATAACGATGCCACGCTGTGCTATTCGCTCAATGCATTTAATTCCTGGGAAGGTTATTACATTGTTTTCAACGGAACGAAAGGCCGGCTGGAGCATCGGGTCGAGGAAAAAATTTATATTAGTGGAACAGATACAGTCCAGGGCGGTCTTAAAGAAGGCGGAACTTTTACTCGGGTGATTCCACTTCGGGGACTTGCCCGGGATTTCGATCCCTGGTCAGGCGAAGGCGGTCATGGCGGCGGAGACAAAGTATTGCTGGATGATTTATTTTTGCCTGAAAAGAAACAGGACAAATATCTACGAGCGGCGGATCATCGCTCAGGAGCGTATTCTGTTTTGACAGGGATTGCAGCCAATACTTGCTTTCAAACCGGGCAGCCAGCAAAAATCGCTGACCTGGTGCAACATATTGGCTATCCTGATTATCCTGAGATGCCGTCACGGAAAGCATCTTTGCCTATGCCTGAAAAAATATAAATCGTGAAAAGAAAAAGCTATCTGCTTTCAGCTATCAGCCATTAGCTTTTTGCTGTTTGCTGAAGGTTGCTTGCTAGTTGCTGTTGTTCTTCAAAATAAGGATCTATTTGATGAAAAAATATCTCTTGCTGATTTTCGCTATTGCTTTGATTGGCTGCCAATCCGAAAACAAGATTCGAATTATAAAACTCGCTCATGTTCTTGATCCGAGCCATCCTGTTCATCGAGGGATGGTTTTTATGGCTGAAAAAGTCGCAGAGAAATCAGGCGGACACATGCGCGTGGATATTTATCCCAGCGGACAGTTGGGTCAGGAGCGCGACCTGATCGAGCTGCTGCAAATTGGCAGCCTGGCGATGACAAAAGTATCCACTGCACCATTGGAAGCGTTTGTGCCTGAGATGAAAATTTTCGGTATCCCTTACTTGTTTCGAGACGACGGACATCGCTGGAAGGTTTTGAATAGCGAAATCGGGAAACGCTTGCTCCTGGATGGCGAGAAATTTTTCCTGCGGGGAATGTGCTACTATGATGCAGGGAGCCGCAGTTTTTATACAAAGGATGTGCCGATCGTGATGAAGAGCTTGACCTCATTCGCTATGGTGCAGTCTCTGGGCGGTTCGCCGACACCGATTCCATGGGGAGAGCTTTACACCGCGCTGCAACAGGGAGTCGTTGATGGCGCTGAAAATAATCCTCCCAGTTTTTATCTTTCTCGCCATTACGAAGTGTGCAAATACTACAGTTTGGATGAACATACGGCTGTGCCCGATATTTTGCTAATGAGTACTGTCGTCTGGCAGAGCCTCTCGCCGCAGGAGCAACAATGGCTGCAAGAAGCGGTGGATGAATCGGTAGAACATCAAAAAATATTATGGAAAGAATCTTCGGATGAAGCGCTACGAGAGGTTCAGAAGGCAGGCGTTCAGGTGCTTTATCCTGATAAAACGCCGTTTCAGCAAGCAGTTCAGGAAATGCATGCTTCTTACAAAGGCACCACGATTTATGATCTCATTCACGAAATTCAGAACATGAAATAATAGAGGGCGGCTCATGCAGAAACTTACAACAAACATTAGTAAAAATCTTGGCATATTTTTGACTATTTTAATGGCGATCATGGTGCTGGATGTAACCTGGCAGGTCTTAACCAGGTTCATTCTTAAGAATCCCAGCTCATTTACTGAAGAGTTGGCTGGTTTCTTATTAATCTGGATCGGTCTGCTCGGCTCCAGTTATGCGTATTATACGAAAGCGCATCTTGGAATCGACGTCCTGACCTACAAGCTCACAGGTACCAAAAAACAGGTTATCGAGATCTTGATCAATGTGATCGTTCTGGCATTTGCGTTTTTTGTGATGGTTGTCGGTGGATTGAGATTGGTGAATCTTACGTTTACACTGAGCCAGATCTCGCCGGCATTGGGAATCGAAATGGGCTATATCTATTTAGTCATTCCGATCTCAGGAATTTTTGTTATTTATTTTGCCATATTTTTTATTGTGGAAGCTATTCAAACAAAACCTTCTGAATTGGTGACGCATAAGGTGATTGCGGTTGATTAAAACTGGAGTGTAGTCCCTTTATGGACTGCTGCGGTGCATAAACGTTTTCCTTCGGCTGAATAGTTCCGCCGAGGTGGACGTTGCGCTCCTTCATAGATAAAAGGAGTTTATTTCATGGAAATTTCAGTTCTCGTTTTGCTCATTAGCTTTGTAATACTTCTGGCGATGAATGTGCCTATCGCTTTTAGCATTGGGATTTCAACAATCCTGACGATGTTGTTTACCATTGCCCCGATGCCTGCTGTTACAACAATCGCCCAACGAATGGCAACGGGGATCAATAGCTTCGCCTTGCTTGCCATACCATTTTTTATCCTATCCGGGCAACTGATGGGCAAGGGTGGCATTGCCCGTCGTCTGATCGATTTTGCGAAGGTGTTAGTGGGAATGTTCCCAGGCGGACTGGCGTATGTGAATGTCATGGCGTGCATGTTTTTCGGAGCGATTTCAGGCTCTGCTGTCGCAGCCACGTCGGCGATCGGTGGCTTTATGATACCAACGATGAATAAAGAAGGGTATGATAAGAATTTCAATACAGCCGTAACGGTGACAGGATCAACAACCGGACTTTTGATTCCGCCTTCAAATGTATTGATCGTTTATTCACTGGCAAGCGGCGGCGTTTCAATCGCTGCCCTATTCATAGCCGGTTATTTGCCAGGTATTTTGTTGGGACTGGGGCTGATTCTCGTAGCAGCAATTATATCGCTGCAGAGAAAATATCCGGTCGGAGAAAAGGTTGGAATTTTAAAAGGAATAAAGAGATTATTCGATGCCATTCCCAGTCTGCTGCTGGTGGTTATTGTCATCGGCGGAATTATCGCTGGCTACTTTACCGCAACCGAAGCCAGCGCCGTCGCTGTGCTGTATTCACTGCTTTTGTCTGTGGCTATTTATCGAGAAGTCAAAATAAAAGAACTGCCCCAAATTTTTCTCAAAACAGTAGAAACCACGGCAATCGTCATGTTGCTGATCGGCACGTCATCTGCCATGTCATGGATTCTTTCGTATGAAAACATCCCTCAGAATATCAGCGCATCTCTCATCGCTTTGACAGATAGCAAAATTGTGATTCTTTTTATTATCAATGTCATTTTATTGATCGTCGGAACTTTTATGGACATGACGCCAGCCGTGCTGATTTTCACGCCGATTTTTCTGCCTGTCGTGGTGCAGCTTGGTATTGATCCCCTGCATTTTGGCATCATGTTAGTGTTGAACTTGTGCATCGGACTGTGCACGCCGCCAGTGGGATCAGTCCTGTTTGTCGGCTGCGGGATCGGCAAAACTAACATTGCAAGCATGACTCGAGCCTTGATTCCTTTTTACATTATTATGGTTGTCGTGCTTATGTTAGTTACTTATATTCCGTGGATCAGTTTGGTCGTGCCGAAGTTGTTTGGGTATTGATCTGGCAATACAGTTCGCTGAACCGCATTTCACTTCTTGATACAGGTGCGTTTGCGAGGATATTTTTTTTTCAAAACCAGCAAACGCGCCTCACTTTTCAATGGATGGAATTCTCTTTGCGATTAATTATGTCGAGAAAATTATTTCTCGGTGGGCTATTGTTCTTTTGGGGCTTCTTTTTTCCAGCCTCTTTTCTGAATAGCCAGGCTCCCCTTTCATCATCGAGGCCCGCGCTATCTCATTCCCACCAGCGATCTATGGAACTTTTTCTCAATCCGGAGCTTCGGACCAAAGAAGATACCAGGTTGCTTAACATCATCCGGGAATTTATTCCCAATTTTATAAATTATGACAACGTCACGATCGCAGAAAAACTTTTCATTGCATTTCACAAGGATGTCCAAAACCGCACAAAACTGATTTCTGTCCTTCAAAATGCTTATACTGAAATCTCATCTATTTTCCGACACGAGCTAAACCTGGAAGCGCCGGAAGGATTCATCTTCGTTCTTGTTTTCAAAGATCGCCAGCAGATCGGGGATGAAGAAATCGGAGGCTTTGTTATTCGGGCGTCGCGTTTTGTGGTGATCCCGCAAGCCTATTATTTTCAGCGGGGATTTGTCCTGTTTGATTTTGATCAATTTTATACAATTTTCAAGCATGAGCTTGTTCACGCATTTATTAACTCGCTGGCTGGGTATGATTTGGCAATTGAGTTTCCAGAGTGGTTCCATGAGATGGCAGCAATTTCATTGGGCGGAAATCGAAAGTTTGAAGTGAAGGGGGAAACGGTTCATAAACTCTCCGTGCTTTACCAGGAATATTATGATGCTGCCAAACATCTGCAACAGAAATTCGGGCGAACGAAATATCATATTTTTCTCAGGGAGAGTATCAGGAATGGCGATCCGCTCCAGCGATTAACAGAGCAGTTTGGATATGAAAGCTACGATGAACTTCGCTGGGATTCGATGAGCAGTGCTGAAAAAACGTCTGAAGCACTTGAGCGTTTTTTCATTAAGATGAAGAATTGGCTTGGTAATAAAGATTTTTCCACCAGCATTTTTATAGTTCTCATGCTGGCGCTGCCGTTTTTTTTCGCGTACTCGCTGGTTCGGGAGAATGTGGACAGGATGAAAGACCTGAGCGATGATTTTAGAACTGCCGGTCGCCTTCAGAAGAGGGGAGACCTGGTGAATTCGTTGCAACACTATCGGTTTTTTTTAACCGACGTCCACCATGCCCTGGGATGGGAACGATTTTTAATCAGCGCCAGAAATAAAATTCAATATGCTGGCGAACAGGTCGATCACCTCCAATCAGAAATTTTTGACATTTTTACCAGAGAAATTCAAGAAAATAAGATCGCTGATATTCTTGCTGCCGAAAAGAAATGTTTTGATCTGGAGCACATTAAAAACTCTGTGTTTGATGATGAATTCCAAGCCCTGGCTGAAGATTATTTATACGACAATACCCCCGAAATTATTCTGGAAGCCTGGGTACAGCGAGATGGCGAGTTGAATAATTTATGCAAGAAAAAACATTTTTTTGATGCGATTCAGAAGGTCATTGATTATGTCCGTCAAAATGGAAAAAGCGCTTTTTTCCCTCATGCCCATCTGGCTGCATCATTCAATACAATTATTCATTCAATGAAAAGAGGCTACCAAAAAAAGTCGAGCTTCATGCGAACTTGCCTTGAGATTGATAGAATAAAGAGCATCGCTTTGCAGCTTAGGCATGACCAATCTTTGTTCGAGTTCTTTTCCAGCTTAAACGAGCTGATAATCGAATCGAAACCGTATCGTCAGGTCAGAAATATCCTGAAGAAAACCAAAAAGAAAGACATCGAATCAAATCTCTTCGCTTTAACAGCGCTTTTGAAAATTATTGAATTAAATCCGGCTGATCATGTATTAACAGAAATTGCTCTCTCAGTTATTGATGAAAAAATTTTAGCTGCCCTGGTTGTGTTTTTTGAAACGAGTGCGGCAGCAGCAATGGAAGCTGAAGATGCGATGACCATTCAAGTAATTTTAGCGGATAGTTTTGAGAGGTTGAGTAAAATAATTGAACAGGATGAAGATAATAAATATGAACATATCAGGCGAAAGCTGATCTGGTTTTTCAAACAGAAAAATTGATGTTTTGTGTAAAACCTCAGAGGTTTTTAGAAACCTTTGATGTTTAAGCTTTTTCGCCCACCAAGAAGTGAGGTGTGACGATGTTTTGCAAAAGCTCACATACAGGTGGAAAATAAACCTGGTTTCTGCCAGAAACCAGGTTTATACTCCCGAGACTGAGGTTTTACGATGTTTTCATAATCTTGCTTGATTTTTAAAATTAATAGTATTATATTCCCCAAAAATTAATGTCACATTTTTCAGTTTGATTAAATAACGTTGTTTTGCTGCAGGCTGGTTTAGTTTATTCACACGAGGAGGAGAAGAAATGAGCATTTTTGGAGTGGTGTTATTTATTCTGGGCGTGATATGTGTCATCATGGGCGTTGGGCTAATTTTCTATCGTTCGATCAAGCAATCTCAGGCAAAGCGAGATGCAGCAGCTTCAGTGGATCAGGGCATTCTAAAAACTATTCTTGATTTTGTTATGGAAGTTTTAAAACTGGTGGCGGGATTGTTCGGTGAAGACCAGGCATCCAGAGCTGGATTTGCTATCGTTATCATAGGGCTTGGTTTGATAATTCTTCCTTTTATTCTTCCGGGATTTTAAGGGACGTGAATTAAATAACTTTCTCATCTACGAATGATCTGTGCTCATAGCAAGGCAAAATGGCTTTGCCAAATGAGCGACTTAATTAAGTCACAATCCAAAGGCGAGATTTCCAGACCTTCGCGGCGTTGTGCCTCGAAGGTCTGTTCCTACAAAATCTGCAACACGATCAACGTAATATCATCATATTGGCTTTCTCCTTGCGTGAACGAGATCATTTCTTCGTAAATGTGATTTCGCAATTGTTCCGCAGTCTGGTATGGAAAACCAACAATAATATCTAAAAGCTTCTGCTCCCCAAACTCTTCGACTTCAGGATTCAACGCTTCAGTAATGCCATCGGTGTAGAAAACCAACGTATCACCATGATTGAGCTGAATGCGGGTTTGTTCATATTCATAATCTTGCTTGACTCCGATAACCAATCCCCCACCCGTGAGATGGCAGTATTCTCCTTTTCTTTTTTTGATGATCGGATAATTGTGACCGGCATTTGTAAAAGTAAAAGTCAATTTTTTTGTATTGAGAATGCCGTAAAAAAACGTGGCAAATTTTTCGGGAGAAGTGGTATTGCTGATTTGATGGTTGATGGTTTTCATCACTTCGGCAGGTTGGTCGCTTTTCCAGGCAGATGCCCGGAGCGTCGCTTGCAAATTCGACATGAGCATCGCTCCAGGAATGCCTTTGCCAGAAATATCACCAATTGCCACACCGATGTGATGCTCATCCAACTGGATAAAATCGTAATAGTCGCCGCCAACTTCTTTGGAAGGAATATTCATGGCTGATATTTCGAAATTTTTGCCGCTGGGTATCTGGTATGGGAGCAGCATTTTCTGGATATCGCGAGCAACCGCAATTTCCTTTTGGATGTGTTGCCGCTCTAATCTTTCCTCATAAAGCTCGATGTTTTCCAGCGCGATTGCAATTTGATCGGATAAAACATTCAATAGCGCTGCGTCTTCCGCGGAAAAAGAGGTGCGGGTTAATTTATTCCCAAGACAGAGTACGCCATTCAAATCGCCTCGATGCGAGAGCGGTATCAGCAGATAACAGCTTAATTTATTGAGCAGCTCTGTTTCATGGCCTGCAGCGACGTGGGCAAGAATTTCTTCGTAACCTATCGGCTTATTGATTTTTCTCATTAAAGCAACAAATTCGCCGCGTTGCGAAAACTTATGATGGTGCATTGTACCTTGCTTCTCACAGTTTACTTCAAAATCGCCTGCTTTGTTTTCAATGATGAGATGGACATTCTCGAGCATCATGCTTTCTGTCAGCGTGGATGTGATTTTTTCATTCAATGTTTCTAGATCCATGATGGTGAGAATGTCATGGCTTAAGCTTTGCAAGACCTGCCGATAGTCCGATTGATCGCGCCCAAACAACTTATCAATGATTAGCTTGATTCCCGAGATCGTTGGCTGCATGAGGATGGCTGCTAAAATAATAAACAGGACCTCCAGTACAGGTATCTGGAATCCGACCAGCGATGTCATCAGATCTTTTGATTGACCATACAGCACGAGAAACGTTCCGAGAATGAATCCGGAACAGATCGAGAAGAGAAAATTGCGGCTGATGCTCTGGCTAATATCGAGGAATTGATATTTGATAAGCGCCCAGGCAATAGAGCCCGCTCCAATCAATAACGCCAGAATGGTTATGAAATAAATTACCGTATCAGTCGTTTTGAAAGGGAATAGCCGGGGCAGCAAAAACGCGATGGCATACAGTCCAACACTCACCCGAATTCCCCAGAGCACGAGCCCCACCTGTTTTTTCATCCTGGGTGAGGTCAGCTCTTTGTACCCTTTATACATAATCACTATCGCAGCGATGACATAAATCAAATTAATCAGCGCGAAGAAATTGATGTGGAATTCATAGAACATGCTCAGCGCGCTCAGCATCAGGTTAATAACAATCGCAACAGGTTGAAGTAATGAGCTTGACTGAGCGCCGAACTGAGAAAAGTCGGATAATGACATAATCGATTCCGGACCCCGGAAGAAAAGCACGACCAAAAAATGAAACAGATGGGGCAAGTATAGAAAATAGATAACGCTGGGATAGTCTTGCAGGTACTTTCGTTCTCTGGGAAAAATTAATGAAAAATATAATAGCTGGGGAAAAAAGAATTCCCAGATCAGAAAGATTCGTTGAAAGAGTTGCAGATCGAGCTTAAGCTGGGCATTCATTCTATTGATGAGCAAACCAAAAGCGCCCATAATTGGCGCCAGCGCTGCCAAAATAAGCATCACGGCTGTCGCCCGATTGATTCGTTGCGAGGGACTTTCGCGAAAGATCAATATCCCTATCAACGCGAGAAGCACGCCAACGGTGAGGTATATGATTGATGTCAGTAAAGTGAAGTCCATCAACAATGAATGCGATAATTATTATTTACTTCATTGGTAACTCCTCAGGTTGCGCGGCTCATCGTTCAGGGTTCACTGTTGAAAATAGTCAGTTCTCTATTTATTTGAAAAGGTAATGCCTCAGTTGCAGGTAGAAAATAAACCAGGTTTCTGGAAGAAACCTGGCTTATAAACATAAGACCGAGGTATTACTTGAAAAGAGCATAAATTCTCTTCATTTTCAGCTTTGAATCGGGAACGCTTAAATATTGAACCTGAGTCGTTACATTGAATGCAGTGAATTAAAATTGAATTATCTATAACGACAGCGAAGTGCTACTCAAGAGGCAAGACATCAAAGCCAGGTCGCTTGAAGCGCCGGGCATCAGGAAACGTCGCCTCCGTCTTTTTTCGCAGTCGATCGAGATGCAATAATATATCCAGGATATTGTCAGTCTGCTCCGGAAAAAGTTCATGCAAGCTGCCCCATGCGCCGATGGAGCGATCCATGGCAATCAATGCGACTTTTGCAGAGCCATTGGAATCATTTTGAATCGCATCCTCCTCGATATCTGTTTCGTCACGCTGCAACGCTCGCATGATTTTAATCCGCATTTGATGCTGATACCATCGGATGACTTCAGTCGCATCGATAATATTTTTTGCCTCGTTAATCAGGCGAGCTTGTTCGATTCCTAATTCCATTTCCTGGATCATATCTCGCTGTCGTTGCTCAAACAGGAGTTCATTTTTTTTGAACCAGTGATCTACCATTTTAGAATAGCGACGTGCGGATTGAGAAAGCGCATGAGATTCAGCCTCTTCTTGTGAACGATTTTCCTGTTGCTCAATTTCTGCTGTGTCGATGGAATGAAGATCAATTCCCTGTTCTTCAGCGATCTCTCTTAGTAATTCTATTGTCCCGATCAGGTTTTTTTCGATTTTCTCCCAAAACGCTTCACTTTCAAGGTTATGATTTTCTGGGTCATCCAGTTCTTCATTTTCCATTGCGAAGTTAAGGCATCGAGCGGTAAACAAGCATCGCTCACACCAGCGATCGCAATAGTTAAAAATCCCTGAAATAAACCGGGGATCCTGAACAAGCTTCTTGAGATTTTCTTTGTCCATAATTCCTGGTCAAAATTCTTTGGTGCATTGTTCAAGGTCAAAATTCTTTGGTGCATTGTTCAACTAGAACGTAACTTCGCTAATCGATGATGCGACATTTCTTGGGGAGCATCGATTAATGAAGTAATTCTCTTACAATGAGAAGCAGAGCAAGCGGAGATCGAGCGGAGTTTTGTAACCACCAAATAAATCCTCCAAAAAAATCTCCGTGAATTCGAGTATCCGTTAACTCCGATTCTCCTTGTAAGATTTTACTAGGATATTGTTTGCACAAATTTTGAAATTCCGATACAGCAAATAAATCTGAATCTGAATACCGGCTATTTATTCTCAAAGCGCATTTTTTAACAACGTCAGGAGTGACGTTTAAAAATTCAGCCCGATGGTAAAATAGTGAATATTTCCAAATTCCTGGTACGGCGCCAGCGCATAATCGAGCAGGAAATTCGCACCGCTGACCTTGAATTTGAGTCCTCCTCCATAAGTCACATTAGCCAGGTCATACCCCACTCCATAGCCAAACCTGGCAAAAATCGTTTCTTTCCACCCATACTCCATCCCAAAATTCAGCTTCTCGCTATCATCATTGGGATGGTTTCCATCCACGGCAAGCGTAAATCGATTGTCTGCCGATTGAATAAAATTTTCCGCCTGACCGATCACGTCCATTGCAACTCCAACACGAAAGTTGACCGGAAGCGGCCAGGGCTCAGTGTGCAGTCTCGTATCGACGCCCACATTCAGGGAATTATTCGGATTAAAATCGTATTCCCGGAACAGATCACGTCCTGCCAATTGCAAGCTGCCGCCAAAGTTTGAAAAGCACATGCCAATCACAATACCCTTGAAATGAGTGTTGAGATAAGTTCCGATATCAAAGGCAACCGTTGATGCGCTCTCGTTCCAGATCTTTTGGGAGACATATTTTGCAGTTATTCCGATGGCAAACCGATCGGTCATCCAGCGGGCATAAGAGACAGCCACGGCCAGGTCTGTTGCGTCCCAGAAAAAGCCGGTTCCCTGGGGGCTTGCTTCTGTCGTGATTTCCTCCTGATCCATGCTGACAAAAGTGGCAGAAAAACCAATTGAGGATGATAGACCTAAGGGAACGATCAGCCCGGTGAATTGATGGGCAATATCTGCAATCCAGTTCGTGTGCGAAGCAGTCCATGAAATCTGCCTGATATTAGCGATTCCAGCCGGATTCCAATACAGTGCATTTGCATCATTCGATACGCCAGCGAAAGCGCTGCTCATTGCCAACGCGCGAGAGCCGACGCCAATTTTAAGAAACTGCGCGGCTGATGATCCCACTTTGCGGAATGTCTGGGCTTCCAAATTAAATGACGAACAGAGCAAGACGATTCCGAGTAACAATATTATATGTTTTTTCATTACGGGTCTCCTATT
The DNA here is from genome assembly GCA_025453735.1 of bacterium. Classification (GTDB taxonomy): domain Bacteria; phylum Zhuqueibacterota; class Zhuqueibacteria; order Thermofontimicrobiales; family Thermofontimicrobiaceae; genus JALOPY01. Next base: position 11,239 of record JALOPY010000080.1, read on the forward strand.
TGATGATGGCAAATTTCCCAACCTTATTTTTTCCTTCAGAAGTTGTAACGACAAACACATAGACTCCGAAGGAAATATCCTGACCAAAATCATTTGTCATATTCCAATTCTCAATTCCGGTGTTATCATCATGACGGATTTCTTTAATTTTTACGCCGCTCAGCGAATAGATTGTAATATCGCATTGAGCGGGCAGGTACATAAATTTTATGCTATGCACGTTTTGCCTGGGGTCGAACAGGGATGTGACGACATAAGGATTGGGCACGACTTTTACCTGATCCAGCAGATCACCCTCAAGTGACTTATCCACTGTTGCCGGTCGAATCGAAAAGGTAAAAACATCCCCTTTCGATGCCATGCTGTTTGGATCGAATCCGGTGCCATCCGAGAACGAACAGTTTGAAGTGATGACAACTTTTTGACCTTCAGTTGGCAATCGCCCCCCCTCGGGCTTCGTCGCAGTTGCCGGTGCTTTTTCGAAACTGATTTGAATCGGAACAGATGCCGGGAAATTGATAGTCAGCGTGTCTCCAATCGAAGGTTTTGTGGCGGGATACAGATCATTGCTGATATAGATAAATTCTTTTTCTTCAAAAAGGAGGTTTTTATTTTTATCGTTATATTCACAAATGACCTGTGCAGTGTCCGGATAAATACGCCAAATTTCGAATGGAACTTGCATGAGTGCTGTTACCTTTTTCCCTGGTAAATAGGCGATGGAGCCTTGTGAGGTAAAGCGAAGCTCATAATTATTGGTTCTTGCCTCGAGAGATGCGGTCGTCAAGTCTTTGCCGGTTAAATACCAGGAACCAGTATGGTCCAATTTTCCAGATCCAAAAACATCTTTGCCAGACTCATCAGTAATTGCTTGAATTCCGCCTAGTTGCTGCTGTGAAACTATGGTCAATTTTATACCCAAATCAGTAATGATGGGCAATAGGTCATCTTGAAAATTAAGCGATTGCCGGATGGGGCTATTCATTGCAGAGGCATCATAGAGTGAAAATTTTGTTGCTGGAAATTCTTCAAAAATTATTTTGAAGATTGGATCCGATGCATACTGCTTTGCAGTTTTGTAGGCTAAATATTGCGCGGGATCAACAACGTCAATCTGAATTTCTCCTTTTCCTTTTCCGCTAATTTGTGTGAGACTATGGGCTGCGGCTGCCTGGAGCGCTAATGGATCAGGATGAGGAATGACTTCGACGAAATGCTTTTCTGCGCTGCCAACGCCTTTGGCAGTCTCAAAGGATGGGATAGTCGCTGTCGCATCGCCGCGGTCATAAGCTGTTACAGTGTACGAATAGCTAATTCCATTGATAACATTGCGATCAACATAAACATACTGCAGTCCGGTATTGTCACCTAAGTAATTATTGGGATTGATCGGATCATCGCCCTGAATGTTATTTTTCAAATCGAATTGCGCGATGGGGATATAGCCAATGACATCGCCTTTTGAATTGGTAATTTTATCACCCCAGGTTGCGCCACCGTCTTCGCTACGATAAATTTTATAACCTTCAAAATCAATTTCACCAGTTAAAGGATCAGGTTTCAGCTCAGAGCTTTTATCCCAGTAAAGGGTGACTTTGCCATCACCGGACAAAGCCCAGAGCTCGGGTCCGGGCGGAGCAGCAGGCCCTACGAATCCTTTCTCAAACATCTGAATTGCCATCTGGCAATTTTTCATGAAATCATCATCCGTATTTCCGACGACCACTGCAATTGTAAATTTTACCATTTCATCTGGGGCAAAATCGAATGGACCTGATGCGGCAATGTAAACCAGATCTGATTTGGTTGTTATCAGCGATACATCATCGATTTTAGGATTGCTGCCATGGAAATATTCCGCGGCAAGCGTGGCAACATCTGGATCGGTTGGCTGACCGCTGACGATAGGCCACATCACTTCATCGAAAGTAGGACCAGCATCGGTGTAATAATGAAAACTGGTAATCCCCTGGTTCTGCGGAGTTTCTAGAAATACGACTCCAAAATCCATGTCTTCCAATCGCCCCAGACTGTTGGGTAGCGTGCAGCCGCCGACATCGCCATCAAAATCCCGCTGCATCACAATGGGGTAGCGATCGGTAAAACCATACCCCTCGGGAACGATCAATATCTCCTGGCTATAATCGCTGCAATCCGGATCCAAATATATTCCAAAATAAGACCCTTGAACCAGGGCACCGCTTTTATTGTGGATGAATAATTCATAAAAATGAAAATCCTCGGCATAAGGTCGGCCGTAACAATATGCCATTTGCTCGATCTCAATCCCGATGACGTTGCCCTGTCGATTATTCGCATCAGTAAAAACGCCATAGACATCGCGGTCCGAGGCAAATTCTCCCTCAAACACCTGTCCTGTGACAGGATTCCGTCTGAAATAACCGGGCCAAAATGGATTGCCGCTCTGATCCAGAGGCCAGGTCTGTGGCAAATCGCTATGGGCTAAGTATGGTGTGGTTCCATCCACATACTTTATCATGGGATAATCCCCTTCGCCATCATAATGCGTAGCGCCCAACGATCCATCTTTAGCGATCCAATCCTCGTTGCCGTTCGCGGTATAGGCATCGATGAAATTGCCATTATCGCCATTTTTAGAATTTTTTTCGGTAGCAAAAAAGATCGCAAAATCATCACACATGGAGCCATAAGGCTTGGTCTTGGGATAGCGAAAATTGAAAAAATCATCGGTAGGTGCATTGCCCACATCTTCCAGCCGGGTATCGCTGATCTGACCGTAATTCATCGTTAAATTGCATAATTGTCCTTTGGTCATCACACCGATGGCTTCATCGATTCTAGCAGTTGGTTTTTTGACTGATAGCGGTTTTGGCATGCCATCGTAATCGTCATTCAGGTTTTGTGCTGCCAGGGTTAAGGCAAAAAAGATAATGCCTGCAAATATAGTCGCTGAAATTCGTTTGTACATTCGTTATGCCTCTTTATTAAGTTAAAAAGCTCTCAATTTGACATTCTTCAAGATACTGCATTTATTATCGCGACAAGATACGGCGTTTAAAATTTAATATAACACCCCAATCGCAAATCTCTTCGCGGACCGACATTGTCCGGATTCGCCTGCCGATCTTTGGAGCGATAATTATAAGGACCTGCGTTCCATGGATCACCAGTCTCTGACCAGATCAACTCGGTATTTATCCGATCCAGGACATTGGTCATTTTTGCATAAAAGACTGCATTCAATATCCCTAGCTTGACTGATTTATCGATTCGAATATCAAGCGTGCTGGTCCAGCTCTTGCGCTCGGAATTGACTTCCAGGCTAATTGCGCCCTGTTCGGTTGGCGTATAAGGCAAACCACTTGATGCCTGAAAAAGTGCGTTAATCCCAAAATTCGATAAAATTTTAAATCCGTTTAAACTGGGACCGAAATCTTGGGGAAATCGCAAATCAACATTAACGGACAGATCATGAGTTCGGTCGAAATCAAGAAAATAATCGCGTTTCGGTCGCAAATGCGCTTCCTCCTCGCGATAATAATAGCCAGCCAGCGGATCTGATCCGGAGCCACGGGCAACGCTATAGGTGTAGTTCAAATTTCCTGAGACATAATGGCTATATTTTTTGGTTAGGGTGACATCAAGTCCTTTCACGCGACCATAGTCCTCGTTAATATAGACGGTGTAGCTATATGGCTGGCGGGAAAAAAAACGGGTCGATGTCAAATCACGAATGTCTTTGTAAAAGCCGGTGAAATCGATGGCAATATCATCGGAGACCTGATATTTTCCGCCGACCTCGAAGGCGACGGTCTTCTGAGGTTTTAGTCCGGGATTGCCAATGATAACGTCGGATTCTTCCAGGTTAATAATCGAGCGATCATTTCGGAATAGATGATAATAATCCGGATTCTGGAAGAAATGTCCGTAAGCAAAATGAAATACCAAACGATCCGTAATTGGATGCGCTAATCCGATACGCGGGCTAAGCTGGAAACGATCGGGCACCTCTTCGCGATCCATAAACTGAAAAACTTTGGTGGTGCTGCCATCAGGATTAATAATACTGACGGTCTGCTGAATGTCACCAGGATCGGTCCAATAGGTATCCTTAGCATTGGCATAGTCCAAACGCAGCCCAAAATTCAGAATCATGAAATCGTATTCCATTTTATCCTGAATGTACACGGCTGCTTCCCAGGGATCGCGGTCATAAAATTCGATTCGATGGCGAAAGGCACCAGGCCAGGGATCGCGAATCGCATGGCGGAAAATTTGATATTGCTTCAAATCAATGCCGGCTTTAACCTGGTGACTCCGGTGAACCTGGCTGGTCATATCAACTTTTAAATTGTAAGTCGAGGAATTCTCACGATACCAATCGCGATGGTCTCCACCCCAAAAACCGCCCTCGGCGCCAGAAAGATAGGTCAATTTTATATAGTCACTTTTATCCAGCAATGCTCCGGTTTCCAGATCATAATATACTTCTTTGCCTGGGATATTTTCGGTGCCGTTTCGAAAAAGACGCTGCAAATTCAATGTATAAAATGTGGACTGGCTCAAGGTATGTGTCAATGTTAGCGTCTGACGATCGGTAAATAGTTTGCGCAGCCCTCTGGAGCCGCGCAGCATGGCGTTATAATTTAATGAATCTGATGGATCATTAGTCACTGGGGTAATATATTTGTAATAATGATTGTACCGCTGTCTGAAATTCCACGTGTTTTGCACATCAAATGCCAGTTTCATAGCAGAAGAAAGCTGATACGACAATTTGCCGAATAATTGCCGATCCAACTCAAATCCCCAGGGCAAATAACTATCTTCATTTGAAAGCACGCCAGAGCCAAAAAAGGTCAACTTTTTGACTCCTGGAATCGGTCCACTAAAATTGGTATTCAACTGTCCCAGGATTGGGACCAGGATATGGTCTTTTCCCACCGGATCATCGAGGACGCTCACATGATGATATTGAGATTTGCCAATAGTATCTTCCGGGGATTCATAATAGCGAAATTCATCTCGATATTGAACTTTCTCTGCTTCAGACAGACCATCCACCAGATCAGATTTTAAAAGCCAATCGGACTGATGGTAGGGAGAGCGATTGATCATGGACGATTCATATTGAATTTTTCCGGTGTAAATTTGCTTTCCTTCTTTGGTGGTGATATTGATGATGCCGCTCATCGCGTCACCATATTCAGCATTGAAACCGCCTGTCAGCACGGATAGCTCTTGAATGCTGTTGACGTCAATGGAAGAACCAAAACCACCTCCCACAGGATCTTCAACTAAGATACCATCGATATAATAAGCAACTTCACCATTTCTGCCCCCGCGAAGATGCAAGCCGCCGCTCTCATCTTCAACAAATCCTGCCTGTGACGTCAAGACATCACTTATCGAAGCGACTGGCATTCGCTCGGAAATATCCTGTCCCGAAACGATTGCCATTTTTGCAGTAACATCTTTTTCAACCATCGGTCGCTCCGCGACCACGGTAACAACTTCTCCTTCAAGGAGTGTTAACTCCAGCGCCATATTGACCTCAGATGTCAGGTCAACAGAAACTCGCACGTTTGCGACATCGACTTTTTTATAGCCCATCATCATAAAGCGCAGGGTATAAGTGCCTGGCGGAACATTGTTAATAAAATAATTGCCTGATAAGTCAGAAGCGGCGCCCATGTTCGTGCCGACAATAACGATATTGGCAGAAATAATAGGCTCATTCGTCTCTTCATCGACGACCCTGCCTGCAATTTTTCCAGTTGTTCCTGAAAACAAGAAATTGATATTTAGAGATGAGCACACTAAGATGAAAAAGAGTAATCGTTTAATCATTACTGTCCTCCAGTTTGATTGAAGCGTCGAAAACATAGTGGCATGATGGTGATTGATTCATATCATTGTTTTGACCAAATAAATTTTTATTGAATGCTGAACCTGGGATTTTGGAATGCAGTTTTTGAAAGAAAAATTGTGTTCTGCGTCTCATGGTCAATTTGCTTTTTGAATGAAAGGCAAAGAAATCAGTCAACTATTTATTTACTGAAATTGAACGATTCATATTACTAAATTATCATTAAAATGTCAAGGAAAAATTAAAGACATGTAAAATATTCAAAAAATATTGGATGCTGACTACCATTCTCTGAATATTGTATTATGCTCATTAAGATTTTGAATTTCCAACTGATTCCACCGCTCCAAGCGATGGAATCAGTATTTTGAGGATATAGGATTTTTAGGGTGTTTCTTTAATAAAAAAAATTAAAAATCAAATTAATTGTTGACATTTATATTTAAAAATATTATAATTGGACAATTACAATTTAAGACAATTCTGGGACGCATGATGATCACAATTACAAACAACATTTTTAGTGACAGGATAATTATAGAACAGCTCAGCATCATCATACGTCGCTCATGGGCAGAGGTACCTTAGCAATGTGAAATAAGAAATTTGAAAACCTAAAAAGAAACCCACTGCCAGAAACGCTGATGATAGTGGGTTTTTTATTTACCTATATTCGTTACGGGTAAGAATTTCATAGAATGCTGTCATTGCGAGGAACGAAGTGACGAAACAATGACAGATGACATACTGAAAAATTAATCCGTAACGGGTGTCACCAAAGTTGAAATTTAAATCATCAAGAAAATTAATATAAACCGGGAACAGGGAAGATGTTGAAAAAAGTTGATTCGCAAGCCGATTTTGTTGCTCTTGAGCATCAGATTTTAGATTTCTGGAAGCAGAATAAATCATTTGAAAAATTAGTGGCAAAGAATAAAGG